>JBEDHS010000069.1:0-3294 GCA_041173945.1 Actinomycetota bacterium | reverse complement strand
GCCCCTGTCGAACCCCAATTGTTGGCAGACGGTTGGCGTTATGACTCGGCGATTAGTGCCATTGTTGGCGGACCAGGTCGACGCGTTTTCGACGGCGTTGCGGCCTTTGATGCGGGAATTGTTGACGGTGCCGTAATTGGTGTCGCCAAAGAAGTACGCACCACAAGTTCACTTCTCAGCCGCATACAAAACGGTCTCATTCGTTCGTATGCAGCGATTATCGGTGTTGGCGCAGTCTTAGTGCTTGCGTGGTTCTTGGTGAGAGGAGTGCTGTGATGAATTTCTCTTCTCTCATTGCGGCAGGTACGTCGTCAGACATTTCTTCGTTCCCAATCTTGTCGGCACTCATTGTGTTGCCGTTATTGGGTGCCATTCTGATCACGGTGCTCAGCAACCGTCGTCCCGAGTACATCAAGATGGTGGCGATCTTGTTCAGTGTCGGTGTAGGCGCAATGTCGTTGTGGATGTTGGCCCAATTTGACACCCATGATTCCGGATTCCAGTTCGTGTCTCAGCATGAATGGATTGCTAGTTGGGGAATTTCGTGGAACTTGGGAGTCGATGGAATTTCTTTGTTCTTGGTTGTCTTAACCGGAATTTTGTTCCCACTTGTGATTGTGGGAATCGACCCACACCACGATGAAAAGCGCTACTTCGCATGGCTGCTCTTGCTTGAAGCCGGAGTCATGGGAAGTTTCTTGAGCTTGGATTTGTTCTTGTTCTTCATTTTCTTCGAGATCGTTCTCGTCCCGATGTATTTCCTCATCGGTGGATGGGGATATGACAGTCGCGTGTACGCAGCGACAAAGTTCTTCCTCTACACGATGCTCGGTTCGGCTTTTATGTTGGTGGGCATCATCGCGACAGCGGTGCTTGCTCGTCGCGACATTGGTTATCTCACCTTCGACCTGGTTGTCATTGCTGAACAAGCAGATTTTGCAGCCAACACCGCGCGTTGGCTGTTCGTCGCGTTCGCAATCGCATTCGCTGTCAAGGTTCCAATTTTCCCCTTGCACACATGGCTTCCCGATGCACATACCCAAGCGCCCACAGGTGGCTCGGTCATTCTTGCTGGCGTCTTGTTGAAGATGGGCACCTATGGCTTGTTGCGTTTCGGCCTGTATTTGTTCCCAGCTGCAGCAGTGTGGGCAAAACCGGTGTTTCTCACGTTGGCCACAATTGGCATTATCTATGGCGCAATCGCAGCGACCATGCAAAAAGACTTGAAGCGCTTGGTGGCCTACTCGTCGGTGGCACACCTTGGTTTCATTGTCCTGGGTACATTTGCCATCACATCGCAATCACTCACTGGTGGTGTGTTGCAGATGATTAATCACGGCGTGTCGACGGGTGCGTTGTTCTTGCTCGTGGGAATGATCTACGAACGTCGACACACTCGACAGATTGCCGAGTTAAAAGGACTGCAATCGGTGGCCCCGATTTTTGCTGGCGCCTTCATGGTTGTGATGTTGTCGTCAATCGGCGTTCCTGGCCTTAACGGTTTCGTCGGTGAATTCTTGGTCTTGATTGGTTCGTTCGAGACCGCACGTTGGTGGACTGTTGTCGCCGCAACTGGTGTGATTCTCGCGGCTTTGTATTTGTTGTGGGCATACCAGCGTGTGTTCCATGGCGAGCCCGACGAGGAGAACTCCACATTTGCCGAATTGAAGTTGCGCGAGGGAGCTTTGGTTGGCGTGTTTATTGCAATCATCGTGTTCACAGGTTTGTATCCAAAACCAATGATCGATCGCATCGAGCCGTCGGTGAACAAACTGATTGAACATGTTGAATCAAAGTCCGACTTCGTTGCACCCGCTCATGCATCCGTAGGTCACGATTCTGCTGAAGGAGACAAGTGATGAATCTCGCAGCTGGTTTGGTGACTCCCGAAATTTCCTGGGGTGACTTGGTCACGTTGTTGACACTGCTTGGTGGTGCGTGTCTGTTGTTGCTACTCGGCTCGTTGATACCGCGTTGGCCTCGAGTGGGAACCCCAATCATCACGATTGCCAGTGCGGCAGTCGGAATCGTTGCGTCGTCTGTGCAATGGAATGACTTGTCATCCAAAGGTGGGTTCACCATCGTCGGCGGTGCGTTCACGGTCGACCGTTTTTCGGTGTTTGGCACCATCGTTGTTCTCACTGCGGTGATCTTGGCGTCACTGTTGATGTCGGTGCATGCTGACCCCATCAATGGTGACCCGCTCGAGAGATATGTGCTGCTTCTGACATCAGCGATCGGTGCGATTGTGATGTTGTCGGCCAATGAACTGATTGTGATGTTCCTCGCTTTGGAGATTCTGAGTTTGTCTCTGTATCTGATGGCAGCAAGTGATCGCCGCCGCGAGCAGAGCCAAGAAGCCGGTTTGAAATATTTCGTGCTTGGCGGATTTGCATCGGCATTTCTTCTGTACGGAATCGCGATGGTCTATGGCGCAACCGGCACCACCAGCATCAGTGAAATTGGACAGGTGTTGTCAGGCGAAGTGGTGCGCGGTAACAACGATGCGTTGTTGTTGATTGGAATTGGCCTATTGCTTGTCGGATTCGGTTTCAAAGTCTCGGCGACTCCGTTCCAAGTGTGGACTCCCGATGTGTATGAAGGTGCACCAACATCGGTGACCTCATACATGGCATCGGCCGGAAAAGTTGCAGCGTTTGCAGCATTGCTGCGCGTGTTTATCGTCGCACTTGAATCTCGAGTCGATGATTGGAGACCTGTTGTCGCAGTTCTTGCGGTTGCAACAGTGTTTGTCGGTTCAACGATGGCAGTCGTTCAGACCAACGTCAAGAGAATGTTGGCGTACTCTTCGATCAGCCACGCCGGATTCATTCTCGTTGGAGTTGAAGCAGCATCTCACTCAGGCAGTGATGGGCTCAGTTCAGCAATGGCGTATTTGGCGATTTACACCGTGCTAGTCATGGGTTCATTCGCAATTGTTCAGGCAATTGCAGGACCTGGCGATTCAGAGACGTCGCTAGATGCATTTAAAGGTCTCGCCAAGAGGCGCCCGTCGCTTGCATTGGCTTTCAGCGCAATCTTGTTCGCCCAAGCTGGTGTTCCATTTACATCAGGGTTCGTCGCCAAGTTTGGCGTCATCAAGTCGGCCGTTGAAGCCGAGTCGTATGTCATTGCGATTGCTGCGATGGTGGGTGCAGTAATCGGCGCCTATCTGTATCTGCGAATCACAGTCAGTATGTGGCTGGAGGAATCAACTGACACTGAGCGAGTTTCCGTGCCTACTCCAGTGGGCATTGTGATTGGTCTGTCGGTTGCCGCGACATTGGTGCTCGG
>JBEDHS010000068.1:0-8558 GCA_041173945.1 Actinomycetota bacterium | reverse complement strand
GGGGCTATAGCTCAGTTGGCAGAGCGCTTCGTTCGCAATGAAGAGGTCAGGGGTTCAATTCCCCTTAGCTCCACAACCACACACTCGAGGGGGAAACCACAATGGCAATGTCTTGGACAGAAGCACAAAATGCAGTCTTGAATCCGGGGTCTGGCACTCCGTTCGAACTGGTCGAAGACACTGTCTTTGGCGTGAAGATGGAAGTGTTCAAGAACACTCCTCCCAACTTGGCGCTTGCTCTTCAAAATGCGCGCAATTTTGGTGATGCAACATTTCTTCTCTATGAGGGTGAGCGTTGGTCATTCGCTCAAGTGATGGATCAGGTCGATGGTCTGTCGCATTTGTTGGTGCATAAGTACGGAGTGAAGAAAGGCGACCGTGTCGCAGTTGCGATGCGTAACTATCCGGAATGGATTATGTCCTTCGCTGCAATCATTTCGATTGGTGCCATCAACGTGTCGTTCAATGCATGGTGGACAGAAGACGAAATGGAATTCGCACTTCTTGACTCGGGTGCAAAAGTACTGATCGGCGATCAACAGCGCATTGACACCGCCCATGCAACGTGCCGTAAGCACGGCATCAAAATGGTGTGTGTACGACCCGAGCGCGAAGTTGGTGCCGATGTCGATGATTGGGGCGCCGAAGTAAAGACTGGACTTGGGCCAATCATTGCCGACATCTCGTTGGATGACGACGCGACGATTTTGTACACCTCTGGTACGACAGGTCGCCCGAAGGGCGCGGTCTCGACACACCGTGCAATCTTGAGTGCATTGATGGCGTTCTCGGCGCGCAATGCAGTGCTGAAATTGTCCTCAGATGCCCCCGAACAGCCAGCCGACCCATTCCCGCCGTCGTTCATTCTGATTGTTCCTCTGTTCCACGTAACGGGATGCGTACCAGTAATGCTCAGCTGTTTCACCGCTGGTCTCAAACTGGTCATCATGTACAAGTGGGACGCAGGCAAAGCGTTGCCGATCATTCAAGACGAGAACATCACCAACTTTGTTGGTGTCCCGACACAGAGTTGGGACTTGGTCAATCATCCCGACTTCGACAAGTACGACACGTCGTCCTTGCGAGCAGTCGGTGGTGGCGGTGCACCAGCTCCAGCTGCATTGGTTGACAAAGTCGCCAAGAGCGTGAAGAAGGGAAGCCCGCAACTTGGTTACGGCATGACCGAGACCAACGCTTATGGACCGGGCAATACCGGCAAGTTCTACACCGATCGCCCCACCTCAACGGGACGCGCGACGCGCCCGATGTTGGTCGAGATCCGCGATCCAGAGACATTCAAGACATTGGGACCAAACGAAATGGGAGAGATCTGCATGTTCGGCCCGATGTTGATTCGCGGCTATTGGAATCGTCCCGATGCAACTGCGGAAACAATTGTCGACGGTTGGTTGCGCACTGGTGACGGTGGATACATCGATGAAGAGGGCTTCTTGTTCATCAAGGACCGCATCAAGGACATGATTTTGCGCGGTGGCGAAAACATCTACTGCGTTGAAGTGGAAAACGCCATTTATGAACACCCCGCGGTTCATGAAGTTGCTGTGTTTGGTGTTCCTCATGAGCGATTGGGTGAAGAAGTCGCGGTGGCGATTTTGCCCAAACAAGGTCAAGCAATCAATGCAGAGGAACTGTGGCAATTCTTGGACGGAAACATCTCGTCATTCAAAGTGCCGAACCATGTCATCATCATGAATGAAGAGTTGCCACGAAACGCAGCCGGCAAGTTCTTGAAGACTGCATTGCGCGACATGGTGGCAAAAGGCCAGTTGACCCCCACCAGTCGATAAATCGATTCCCCGATCGGGGAAATGATTACAACGTACTCATCGCGTCTGATTCACGCTCGCGCAAAGCGACGTTCACTTCGTGACGCTCGAGAACTTGTTCCAACGTTTTTGCCGACTGTGGAAGGGGATGTTCAGAAAAGAACGATCGAACATCGGCACATAACTGCGGGGTATTCAACGTGCTGACCGATGACGCCATGCGGATAATCGTGTTGCTCGGGAATCGCGCGACTGCTTCATTCCACCGTGCATGCACAATCGACCATGCTGTCGTGCCGTGGTATTTGTTGGCGATGCAACGGTTCAAAAGAAATGGAGCGTCCTGGGTCTTTACTTCATCGGTAAAGGCAAGTTCGCAGGTGCGCTCCATTAACTCTGCGCTATCGAATTCGGCGAGTGCATACAGCATGCGAATGCGCTCTTGTGGCGTGGTTGGTTCGCGATAGCGACCAAGGAACCAGGCGTAATCCTTCTCATCTCCTGTGGCGGCAACAATCGAAGTGGCTGCAGCAACCAGTTCTGGGTCGGTGCTGGCATTGTTGAACAAGATGTCACGTCCGCGTTTGCGTGCCGATTCATCATCTCCAAGGACGGCCAGTGACGACAACAACAATCCACGGAGTTTGGCTTGCAAGTCAGATTCTCCAGCTTGTGGGTCTTGGCCAATTGCGGCGTATGCCGGTGCGTACACATTGCGCACGAATGTCTGAAATGGAGCCATCTTGTCGCGTTCGATCACGCGTCCGAGCCCCTTGATCGCAGCACTAATTGCCTGCCACACGGCAAGTTCGCGTTCAGAGTTAAACCCAGTCAGGAAAGACAACAATTGAGTGCTGTTCATCGCTCCGGCAAGCGTCGCGTTCCATGCATCATCAACCAAGTTGTAACGCTCCAACGTGTCGAGCGTTGCCAAAGTCTTGCCGGTGAGACGTGCTATCAATTCGGGTGAGTAATCGACTCGATAAAAGCCAGAACCACCCGCGTTGACGACCACTGCTGCATCAGGATGTGGCAAAGCCACACGGATCGAGTCCCCATCGAGGAGCACTTTCATGGTCGTCTCACCATTTCGAACGTGAATGGGAATCACCCACACGGTGATATCAGGGGAGTTGTCGTAGGTGAATTGACGTTGTGACAACACAAGTTCGCCACCATCGAGAGTTGCGCTGACGAGTGGATAACCCGCTTGCCAGATCCACGAATCCATCAATCGTCGAACCGGAACATTCTCGCCACCATCGTTCGCGACTACTTCTTCAATTGCATCCCACAGGTCATTTGTTTCGGTGTTGCCATAGGAGTGTTTTGTTAAATAGTGACTGACACCAAGGCGGAAACGCTCTTCGCCGAGGAATTGTTCCAACATGCGCAGGAGTGCACCGCCTTTTTGGTATGTCAGCACATCGAACATTCCCTCTGCATCTGCAGGAGAATGAACGGGGAATTCAACAGTGCGTGTGGCATGAAGTGAGTCCACTTCAAAGGCCGCACTTCGTTCCAAGCCAAACGATGTCCAACGCTTCCACTGAGGTGCAAACGCATGACACGCAGCAATCTCCATAAACGTGGCGAAGGCTTCATTTAGCCAGATGCCATTCCACCATTTCATGGTGACCAAGTCGCCAAACCACATGTGAGCCAGTTCATGGGCAACAACGTCTGCGACGAGCTCTTGTTCAACTTGTGTCGCAGTTTCCGGGTCGACCAACAGCAACACTTCACGGAACGTGATGCACCCGACGTTTTCCATTGCCCCCATCGCAAAGTCGGGTAGGGCAATGAGATCGACTTTTTCTCCCGGGTAGGGAATTGCGTAGTAGGTCTGGAACCATTCGAGTGCAAAGGCACCAATTTTCAAGCCGAATTCGGTGAGATGAGATTTGCCCGGCACGTGCACGATTCGCAGCGGGATATTTCCCACCATGACTGGTGCGGTTACTTCCAAGGGTCCTACAACGAAAGCCACAAGGTATGAAGACATCACCATGGTGTCGGAGAACCAGATGCGCACAGTGCCATCACCGAGGTCTTGGCGACGAATCTCTGGACTATTCGACACTGCCAGCAAGTCGTCTTTAATCGTTAAGTCAATTGAGAACACCGCTTTGAAATCTGGCTCGTCAAAGCAGGGGAATGCCCGACGACAATCAGTGGATTGCATTTGTGTTGTGGCAATGGTTCGCGTGGTTCCCGAGTCGTCGACAAAAGTCGAGCGATAGAAGCCACGCAATTTGTCATTCAGAATTCCCGTGAAGGTAAGCGTGATGTCTAGATCCCCAGGTGCGGTGTCGTGATGAATCACCACTCGCTCGAGATCTTCGATGAGATCCCATGGGCAGTCACGACCATTCACGGTGACCGAATGAATGTCCAATTCGATTGCATTCAGCACGATTTCACTGGTCGCATCTGTAGCCGTTGCAGCAATCGAGACGATTCCCGTAAATGAGGCGTCTTCTAATTGCGGAGCAAGCGACACCGTGTATCGAGAGGGAACGATGGTGCGTGGTAGGCGGTGTGGATTGTTCAGGTGACTCACACGATGAAGGCTAGTGGTGCCAGCCGAGGGACTACGGTGGTGAATTGTGCCTCGACAACATCCTTTCACCGCCCATATCCCCGGATTAGAGAATAAAGAAGGAATTCTTTACGACGTTGTGGGAATCGGCAACGCACTCGTCGACATGATTGCAATGGTGGACGATGGTTTCTTGGCCACGCAGTCGATGATCAAAGGATCGATGGCGTTGGTGGAAACCGACCGCGCGGTGCAGTTGACGAACGCAGTGGGCGAGACGACGCGCACGAGTGGCGGATCGGGTGCTAACACCATTGCGGGAATCGCCAGTCTTGGTGGAGACGTCGCATTTATTGGAAAAGTGTCTTCAGACGAATTGGGTCGCGAATTCGCCTCCGACATGGCGTCGTTAGGAGTGACATTTCTCTCTGGTGGACCTGACTCCGATATTCCCACCGGTCGTTGCATCATCGCGGTCACTCCCGATGCACAGCGCACCATGAATACCTATCTCGGTGTTTCAACATTGTTGGCGTTCGATGACCTTGATGCCTCCTTGGTAGCCGCTGGCGCGGTGTTGTATTTGGAGGGATATCTGTTTGACCGTGACGAAGCCAAACATGCGTTCCGTCAAGCGGCTGCACTGGCTCACGAACATGGTCGCGTGGTGTCGTTGACATTGTCGGATGCTTTTTGTGTCGATCGACATCGCTCGGATTTTCAAGCCTTGGTGCGAGATGAAATTGATGTGTTGTTCGCCAATGAGGACGAACTGAAATCGCTATATGAAGTCGATGATTTTGATGAAGCTGTCGTACTGCTACGTCATGATTGTCATATTGCAGCGGTAACACGCAGTGAAAAAGGTGCGGTCATCGTCACTCGTGATGATGTTCACGCAGTGCCAGCAGCTCCTGTGAGTTCGGTCGTGGACACCACCGGAGCCGGCGACTTGTTTGCAGCCGGATTTCTTCGTGGGCTCACACAAGGTAAGGATCTCACCAGTTGTGCTCGCATCGGCGCAATTGCCGCAGCAGAAGTGATTTCACATGTTGGCCCACGGCCTTTGGTCCCACTTGTGGATCTGTTGCCTCAAGACTTGCGATAATCCCTACGCTTGACGTTCATGAGTGAGATTCCCTCTTTAACTGTTCTCGGCGAAACAGTTCGTCACCCGATCGCACATGTTGAGGTGTTTCCTGCACCCGCCAATGTCTCAGCGGTCACCTTCACAACCGATGAATTGTCATCGATGTGCCCCGTGACTCAACAGCCCGATCTATCCACAGTGATCATCGAATATGTGCCCAATAAATTCTGCATCGAGTCCAAGAGTTTGAAACTGTACTTGTGGGGTTTTCGAGATCGCGCGGTGTTTGCTGAAGCATTAGCAGCCGAAATTGCTGAAGAGGTGATGGCAACGGCACAACCACGTTCTGTTCGAGTCACATTGACGCAACGGCCGCGCGGAGGAATTGAAGTGCGCGCTGTCGCAGAACTTCCTCGCACCTGATTGTGGCTACTGCTTCCGCCCTCGCTCAATAATCTTTGCGCGACGTTCAGCCACTTTCTTCGGATCAAACTGCGCACGTCTCCACTGAGCGCCCACGTGTGATTCATGGGCCCAGTCGTCTTCGTTTGCAACATGGTGTGCATAGGTGGCACGAATATGTCGAACGCCATCTTGCTCATTTCCAATAATGTCGCGAGCAATTTGTCGGGTGAAGGGCATGAGCTGATCATGTGGAACAACATGGTTCACAAGTCCGAATGCCAGTGCTTCATCAGCCAGCATGAAGTTTCCTGTAAAACTCATCTCTCGAGCACGACGTACTCCGATGGCTTGAGGCAAGAGCACAGTGAGTCCCCAGCCAGGCATGACGCCAACACGTGAATGTGTGTCGCCGAATTTCGCATGTTCAGATGCGATGAGAAAATCACAATTCAATGCCAGTTCGAATCCACCGGTAATGGCGGCTCCGTTGACTGCCCCAATCAATGGCTTTGAGAGCACAGGAAAAGGTCCTCGCGCTCCGGTTGAGTTCTTGCCGCCATCAGCTCCTGTGCCACTCAGATTTCCGGCAGTGTCACCAAGTTCACGCAGGTCGAGCCCGGCACAAAATGCGGGATCTGCACCGGTGAGGATGATGACGTCAACGTCATCTGACTGGTCGGCACGCCGCAACAGTTGGGGCAAAAGACGTAACACCTCGCTATTGAGTGCGTTACGTGACTCTGGTCGATTCAACGTGACAGTGGCTATCCGTTCGGAGACTTCGTAAGTGATGACGTCTGACATGGCTGTCACCGTAGACCATCGCGTTCATCACGATCGAAGGCGGGAGATGATGGCAGATATGGGAGAATACGACCATGAGTCTTGTCACAGTTTCGGTCACCGACGGTGTTGCCACGTTGACCCTGAATAATCCCGATGAACGCAATACATTGACTGCACCAATGGTTGAAGAAATTACCGCGGCGATGGATCGCATCGAATCTGATTCTTCGATTGGGGCTTTGGTTGTCACGGGTGCCGCGCCTGCATTTTGTGCGGGAGCGAACTTGGGCAATCTGGCCGAGGCAACAGGGGAAAGCCTGGGTGTGATCTATGAAGGGTTCTTGCGCATTGCGCGTAGCCCACTTCCCACCATTGCTGCAGTTAACGGTGCTGCAGTGGGGGCAGGAATGAATCTTGCGTTGGGATGCGATATTCGCATTGCTGCGCGTCGTGCCAAGTTTGATACGCGTTTTCTGCAGATTGGTATTCACCCCGGCGGCGGACACACATGGATGCTGCGACGAATCACCGGACCACAAACTGCATTTGCGACCGTTGTGTTTGGTGAAATTCTCGATGGTGCTGAAGCGGAGCGTGTTGGACTGGTGTGGAAGTGCGTTGAGGATGATCAACTTCTGGTCGAGGCTCAAAAACTAGGTGCGCGTGCTGCAGAAGTTCCACGCCCATTGTTAGAGAGTGTGAAGAAAACCATTCAAGAGATGGCAGATGTGACAACACACCCCGATGCTGTGAAGCGAGAACTTGAACCACAGTTATGGAGCACGCGTCAACCTTGGTTTGCAGAGCGACTTGCTGCACTGCAGAAAAAGATCTCGAAAAAGTAGAAATTGAGCGAGCATCCCGCTGACGTATCTAAACGTCAGCGACTACGATGAAACCCGTGAAATTTCGCCATCTCGCCACAAGCGCAGTCGTAGTCGTGGCATCGCTGGTGGCGACGTCTGCGGTGCAGGCAACTGTTCCACCTGCGCCATGGCACCTCGACCGCATTAATCAACGCTTTGGTCCACTCGATGGCAACGTGGATCTTGGTGCGTTGACGGGAGCTGGCATCAATGTCTACATCGTCGATTCTGGAATTCGTCAAAGTCACGAACAGTTCATTGGACGAGTGTTTGCGGGTACCGATCCTGTGTCTTCAACACAGCAAAGTCAGTCGGTAAACCCACGTTCAAGCGATTGTGATGGCCATGGAACCCATGTGGCTGGCTTGGCGACTGGCTCATCTGTTGGTGTGGCCAAAGGAGCAAACGTCATCGCTGTGCGAGTGTTGAACTGTGAAGGTCTAGGGACTGTTGAAAATGTTGTTGCTGCGTTGAAGTGGATTCGTTCGCATCACGTATCGGGAACTGCAGCAGTGGTCAATTTAAGTATTGGTGTTGATCGTGGTGATAACGGAGATGAGATTGACGAACAGATTCAACGATTGATGGACGAAGGCATCGTTGTCACGGTTGCGGCAGGTAATGGCGATGACAGTGGAGTGCCATTTAACGCATGCGACATCTCGCCCGCTCATGTTGTCGGCGCACTCACGGTGGGTGCTTCGAATCAGATAGATCAAGCCGCTAGCTATTCAAATCGTGGACCATGTATTGACTTGTTTGCACCGGGAGGAGATGCGTCGGCAGAGGTACTGTCCGCGTGGAAAAACACTGACACCGAGTATGAATTGGATGTCGGTACGTCGATGGCATCTCCCTTGGTTGCTGGGTATGCGGCATTGTTGGCACAGCAACAGCCTGGTCTCTGCGCTGACCAGATTTCGCAAGCCATCGTTGAACGAGCAACACCTCATGTGCTCACTGGTCTCGATGCATCGACACCGAATCGTCTTTTATATCTCGACACCTCTCCTGTCGTAGCCTCAACCCCTGGGATGGCATCACATGTCATCACGTCGGTCTCGAATGGTTCTGTTCTCGTC
>JBEDHS010000067.1:0-4700 GCA_041173945.1 Actinomycetota bacterium | reverse complement strand
TGCTGCTGGTGGTGGTGAACCAGAAGATGCTGAGTACCTAGAAGAAATTGTGCGGGCGATTATCGAACGAAATCATGGTGCAGCACTTGCCGCGGTTGCGGGCGCTATGCAACAGGGTCGCGATGCACAAACCTATGCACAAGACATCGTCCGCGTAATGCGTGATTGTTTTCTCGCGATGATGTCGCCCGAGTTGGTGCAACTCCCCGCACAACGTGTCGAAGAGTTGAAGATGTATGCACGTGACTTGGGTGCACAAAGAATCGTGCGTGTGATGGAAACGCTCGGTTCAACAATGGTGGAGATGCGCCATGCCCCCGATGCACGACTGTTGTTGGAAGTTGCAATCGTGCAGTTGTCATCGCCCTCATTTGATGACAGCACCGAGAACTTGTTGGCTCGCATCTCTCAGTTGGAAGAGACAGTCAAGAAACTGAAAGAAACTGGAGTCAGCGCCGCACTTCCGCCGCCACCTGTGAACCCAGCAACGGGTAAAGCGAAGATTGGTGGTCGGATTGCAACGGCTGGTACACCTCGTCCAGCGGCGACACCAGAACCCACAGGTGAGATTCCGACCAATTCCACTAACTCTCCATCGTCGCCTGCCGAGTCGGTAGCGAGTGAGGCAAGTGCAAAAGATCCCACCGCCGAGACGGTTGCACAACCTACGGAATCCGATCCAATCCAGATGTGGCCTCAGGTGACAGACACTATGAAGGGGCTTGCAAAGGCGATGTTCAAGCCCGCAATCGCAGAATCATTCGACGGAAAAGTATTGACGATCAAACTTCCCGCAAACACTCCTGTCAAGCGAGCACAAGACCAAACGAGTGCGGTTGTCACTGCGGTGAAGTCGGTGTGCGGATTGACCTGTGTTGTGAAGTTCACACAAGCAGATCCCACTGGCGGAATTGAGCGTCCTGTTATCGACGACACTCCAAAAACAATCGACAAGATTGTTGCAGAAGATCCGTTTGCTGAGGTCGATCTTGCTGAGACAGTTCCCGTTGAAAATGCGCTCGATCCAATGTTGGAAGCACTGCAAAATTCGTTCCCTCAAGGATCATTGATTGACGATGATTCTTCATCGTCGAAATAATCGCTGATGGCATCGCCCTACACCCCGCCCGTTCAAATCCTCATCGATGAACTCGGCCGTCTTCCTGGCATAGGTCCTCGTAGCGCACAAAGACTTGCACTTCATCTCATCAAATCTGAAGACGAAGATGTTGCGCGCCTTGCTCGAGCAATTATTGAAGCCAAGCAAAAAGTTCGGTTTTGCGAGCGATGTTTTAATTTGGCGGATGCTGAGTTGTGTGCCATTTGCAATGATGCCAAACGCGATTCAACGATTGTGTGTGTTGTCGAAGATTCGCGCGATATTGCGGCACTAGAACGAACAGGAGAGTTTCGTGGTCGTTACCACGTGTTGTTGGGTCTTATCGACCCTTTACAAGGCGTGAACCCCGAGAACCTGAAGGTGCGCGAACTTGTTGGTCGAATTAGGCCAGAGAATATTTCCGAGGTTGTGGTGTGCACCAGCAACAACACCGAAGGTGATGTGACGGCGATGTATCTCGCTCGAATCTTGGATCCACTCGGCGTCACTGTCACTCGTTTGGCAAGCGGACTTCCCGTTGGCGGCGACATCGAATTCGCAGATGAGATCACATTGGGTCGAGCCTTCGGCAACAGACGCCGATTAGATCCGTAACTCTTTACTTGTCGTAGCGACCAACTTTGTTCACGCGAACAATTTGTGCGTGGTAGATGCCGGTGTGGCCACTGGTGGCATAGGCAGCAACACACACGATCGCAAACCAGATCACTCCATTTCCACCAAAAAGTTCAATTCCCAAAATCGTGCAAGCCAGCGGAGTGTTTGTCGCGCCGGCCAACACGGCGACCGCGCCGATCAGGGCAAACAGTGCAATATTCGCACCGGTAATCGAGGCAAAACTCGCACCTGCCAATGCACCGATCACAAACAAGGGAATAAATTCACCGCCTACAAAACCCATGCCGATTGAAAGTGAAGTTAGGGCGAATTTTGTTCCCCACTGTCCCGCGGCAGATCCATTCATCGCCTCGAGTGCAAGAGGAATCGACAGACCCGCATAATCACGCCAGCCGAAACTGAGAATCAGGACCATCAAGATGACTCCACCCACCATTGGGCGAGCGGGGTACCAAGGGAATAATCGTGCAGATAACGAGCGAATCCGCAGTGTGAGTTGGGTGAAAATCCAAGCGAGCACGCCAGCAATGACTCCGAACAACACGACTCGCCACATCACCGATGCCTGCAAGTCAACATCGGGCATGACAGGAAATTCGATGTGGTGCACTCCCAGTCCGTGCACGATTCCGTTACCCACAAAACTTGCCACGAATGCCGGAACTAGTGCCTCGTAACGCACTCTGCCCACGCGTTGCACTTCGAGTGCGAAAATGGCACCAGTAACTGGCACGCCAAAGACGGATCCGAATGCACCAGCAATCGCGGTAATCAACATCAATGATCGCTCTTCGGCTGACAATTGAAGTTTCTTATTCAACGGATCTGTTACGCCCGCGGCGAGTTGAATTGCGGCACCTTCTCTACCGACCGACGCACCAGCCAGATGAGAGATGACACTGCCAACAAAAATAAGTGGGGTTAAGCGAAACGGGATCCATTCCGATTGACCGTGAATTTGTTCGATGACCAGATTGCTTCCACGTTCTAAACCACGACCGAGGTAGTGGTAGGACGCGCCGACAACAAGACCAGCAAGCGGGAGAAGATACAACAGCCAATCGCTGGATGTTCGAGAGTCTGTTGCCCAGTTCAATGCCTCGATGAAAGAGGCAGACAAGAGACCGGAAATGGTTCCGATGACAACGGCAAAGGCCACCCAGCGAACGACAGGAATCGCTTGACTGAGTGGCCTTTGAAACATTGAGATGTCTTAGACGGTGCGCACGATGATGGCGTCACCTTGTCCGCCACCACCACACAGTGCTGCAGCGCCAACTCCACCACCGCGACGACGAAGCTCGTGCAAGATGGTGAGGGCGAGACGGTTTCCGCTCATGCCAATCGGGTGTCCGAGAGCAATTGCGCCACCGTTGACGTTCACGATGTCGTCAGAGATTCCCAACTCGCGCATCGATGCAATTCCAACTGCTGCAAATGCTTCGTTCAACTCGAACAAATCAACATCGGTTGTCTTCATGCCCACACGGTCGAGGGCTTTCAAGATGGAACGGCTTGGTTGGTGCAACAGCGATGCATTGTCAGGTCCTGCGACCATTCCATACGACACAACTTCACCCAACGGCTTTACACCGCGTGCTTCGGCTGCTTTCTTCGACATCATCACAACTGCAGAGCCACCATCTGAGATTTGGCTTGCGTTCGCTGCGGTGATTGTTCCTTCTTTGTCGAATGCGGGCTTCAATCCACCAAGGGTGTCCATGGTGGTGTCGGCACGAACGCCTTCGTCATCGTTGACCATCTTCGGGTCGCCCTTGCGCTGAGGTACAGCAACAGGGACGATTTCCTCTGCCAGTTTTCCTGCTGCAATCGCTGCTGCGGCACGTTGGTTGCTCTTCATCGCCAAGTCGTCCTGCTCGTCGCGGCTAATGCCACCAGCGGTGTAGCGCTCTGTGCCAAGACCCATCAAGCAGGCATCGAATGCACACCACAGACCATCGCGCACGATGGCATCTTGAAGTTCGGTGTTGCCGTAGCGGAAACCGCCGCGCGCACCTTGTGCCAGATATGGAGCATTGGTCATGCTTTCCATTCCGCCGGCGACAACAATGTCGGCTTCACCTGAGGCGATCATTTGGTCGGCGAGATAAATCGAATTGAGACCCGACAGACACACCTTGTTGATGTTCACTGATGGAACGTTCATGGGGATGCCTGCTTTGGATGCAGCTTGGCGAGAAGGAACTTGTCCTTGGCCGGCCATCAGAACTTGGCCCATGATGACGTGCTCGACTTCTTCGGGCTTTACTCCTGCACGCTCAAGTGCAGCCTTAATGGCAAAGCCACCCAAGTCGGCTGCGCTGAAAGATGCAAGCGCGCCACTCATCTTGCCGATGGGAGTGCGGGCCCCCGCAACGATGTATGAACCGGCCATTTTTGCCTCCATATAAATAGGCACCAGGTGGTGCTGTGTCGTTCAAACAGGCTAGGAGATGATTACCCAAATCTCGCTATCGTCCTATGAATGGACAAAATCCTCCAAGCCATCATGAACGGTGCGTCGGGCGAAGAGCTCGCCGCCATCCCCCTTCCAGACACCTATCGCGCAGCGTTTGTACGTAAGCAGGACGAGAACATGTGGGACGGTGTGCCAACAGAACAAAAAGATCCTCGCAAGAGTCTGCACATCGGCCAAGTCCCGCTTCCCGAACTTGCTCCTGACGAAGTTGTCATCGCCGTGATGGCCTCGTCCATCAACTTCAACACCGTATGGACATCGATCTTTGAACCCATCAGCACCTTTGGCGCACTTGCTCGACTTGGTCGCGAGAGTGAATGGGCAAAGCGTCACGATTTGGATTACCACGTGGTCGGTTCTGATGCATCGGGTGTGGTCTTGCGTGTCGGTAGCGCGGTTCGCAACTGGAAACCCGGCGACAAGATCACCGTTCATTGCAATCACGTCGATGATCAAGATCCATCATCACACAGCGATTCGATG
>JBEDHS010000066.1:0-6287 GCA_041173945.1 Actinomycetota bacterium | reverse complement strand
CCTCCCGACATTCCAGCAGCAAAGTTTCGTCCCGTTGCACCCAATACAACGACGCGACCGCCGGTCATGTATTCACATCCATGATCACCAACGCCTTCAACAACCGCGGTGGCGCCCGAGTTGCGCACACAGAAACGCTCGCCAACTAAGCCGCGAATAAAGATCTCTCCGCTTGTAGCGCCATAGCCAATCACGTTTCCAGCAATCACGTTGTCTTCAGCGGCAAACGTGGAACGTTGATCTGGATGAACGATGATTCGTCCACCCGACAAGCCCTTGCCGACATAGTCATTGGCATCACCTTCAAGTCGCAATTCGATGCCGGCTGGTACGAAGGCTCCGAAACTTTGCCCAGCTGACCCTGTGAAGTGGATATTGATCGTGCCATCAGGTAATCCTGCACCACCCCATGCTTTGGTTACTTCGTAGCCGAGCATCGTTCCGACAGTGCGATTGACGTTGCGAATAGGCATCGCGATCTCGACACGGTGACCGTCGGCAATTGCCGACCGAGAACGTTCGATTAGCTCAACATCTAACGCGTCTGCCAAACCATGGTCTTGAGGAACAGAGGACGTCAGAGTTTGGCCATATGGATTCTGTGGAACCTCAAGCATCGGAGAGATGTCGAGTCCTTTTGCTTTCCAATGATCGATTGCGTGACGCGCATCAATCATCTCGACATGACCAATTGCTTCTTGCAGAGTTCTGAATCCGAGTTGGGCCAGATACTCACGCACTTCTTGTGCGATGTATTCAAAGAAATTAACGACGAATTCGGGCTTACCCGAAAAACGTTCACGCAGAGTCGGATTCTGTGTGGCAATACCAACGGGACAAGTGTCGAGATGGCACACACGCATCATGATGCAACCGCTCACCACTAGTGGCGCTGTTGCGAAACCGAATTCTTCAGCACCAAGAAGAGCAGCGATGACGACGTCGCGCCCGGTTTTCATTTGGCCGTCTGTTTGCACCACGATGCGATCGCGAAGCCCATTCAACAACAGTGTTTGTTGCGTTTCGGCCAAACCCAATTCCCAGGGTGCGCCTGCGTGCTTCAACGATGTCAATGGTGATGCACCTGTTCCACCGTCGTGACCAGAGATCAACACCACATCTGCTTTTGCTTTGCTGACACCGGCTGCGACCGTGCCGACACCCACTTCAGCAACCAACTTCACATGAACACGTGCGATGGGGTTCGCATTTTTCAAATCGTGAATCAATTGCTTGAGGTCTTCAATCGAATAAATGTCGTGGTGTGGAGGTGGACTGATCAAGCCCACACCAGGGGTCGAGTATCGAGTCTTGGCAATCCATGGATACACCTTGTGACCCGGCAATTGACCACCTTCACCTGGTTTTGCACCTTGAGCCATCTTGATTTGAACATCATCAGCATTGACCAGATACTCACTCGTCACGCCAAAACGTCCAGAGGCAACTTGTTTGATTGCGGATCGCTTGGAATCGCCATTGGGCAACGGCACATAGCGTTCGGGGTCTTCTCCACCTTCGCCGGTGTTGCTCTTTGCGCCAATGCGATTCATCGCAATCGCCAAAGTCTCATGCGCTTCGGCAGAAATCGATCCATAGCTCATCGCGCCAGTGGAAAAACGCTTCACGATTTCTGAAACGGGTTCCACTTCATCGATGGAAATCGCTGGGCGTTGACCAATGCGCAACTCGAACAAACCACGAAGTGTCGCGAGGCGTTTTGATTGATTGTCAACATCAGAGGTGTACTGCTTGAAAATGTCGTAACGACCACTTCGAGTCGAATGTTGCAAGCGATACACCGTTTCTGGGTTGAAAAGGTGATACTCGCCTTCTCGTCTCCACTGGTATTCGCCGCCAAGTTCCAACTTGCGGTGTGCGCGCAAGTCGGGACGCTTGGGGTGAGCCGTGGCATGTCGACTTGCCACTTCAGCGGCAATTTCGTTGAGACCAATGCCGCCTAATCGCGACACTGTGCCAGTGAAAAATTCGTCAACCAATTCCGTTGACAATCCAATTGCTTCAAAGATTTGTGCACCTGTATAGGAAGCAACCGTGGACACACCCATCTTTGACATCACCTTCAAAACACCTTTTCCGGATGCCTTGATGTAATTCTTGACTGCCTTGTGGACGTCAACACCGCCGAGTCCGTACACACCTGCGCCGTTGTCGGCCATGATCATGTGCTCAATCGATTCGAACGCCAAATACGGGTTGATTGCGCCGGCTCCAAAGCCAATCAATAGCGCCATGTGGTGCACCTCACGGGCATCACCACACTCAACAACCAGCCCCACTTGTGTGCGTGTCTTGTTGCGGATGAGATGATGATGAACAGCGCTTGTCAACAACAACGAAGGAATCGGTGCGAACACCTCGTCTGAATTTCGATCGGACAACACGATGATGCGTGCACCGTTCTCAATCGCTTGAGACACTTCGTGACGAATGGAGTCGAGTGCAGCACGAAGACCATCTCCACCATCGGCAACGCGATACAACCCACTGACAACAACCGATGCAAGGTGAGCATGAGTTGCATCATCGTTGATGTGAATGATCTTGGCTAATTCATCATTGTCAATAATTGGAAACGACAACAACAACTGACGACAGTTTTCCGGACCAGGTGCGAGCAAGTTTGCCTCCGGGCCAATGTTGGTCGAGACCGCGGTCACCACTTCTTCGCGAATCGCATCGAGTGGCGGGTTTGTCACTTGTGCGAACAACTGCTGGAAGTAGTCGAACAACAACCGTGAACGCTCGGACAAGACCGCAATAGGAGTGTCGGTACCCATTGAACCAATGGGTTCTGCGCCAGTTTTTGCGGTTGGCGCGAGAATGACTTTCAATTCCTCTTCGGTGTAGCCGAACATCTGTTGGCGACGCAGCACCGAGTCTGAACTATGAATGACATGTTCTCGATCAGGCAAAGACGTCAGTTCTGTCAATCCCTCGCTCAGCCACTGTCCGTATGGATGTTCTTTGGCTAACTGAGATTTGATTTCTTCATCGTCGATGATTCGTGCTTGTGCAGTATCCACCAAGAACATGCGTCCCGGCTGGAGACGACCTTTCTTGATGATTCGTGATTGATCAATGTCAAGCACTCCGGCTTCACTTGCCAAGACCACAAGGTCATCGTCTGTCACCCAATAACGACCAGGTCGCAGTCCGTTTCGGTCGAGCACGGCACCAATGACGGAACCATCAGTGAAACACACATCAGCGGGTCCGTCCCATGGCTCCATCATCATCGAGTGGAAGCGATAAAAATCGCGCTTGTCGGAGTCCATGGTCTCGTTGTTTTCCCACGCTTCGGGAATCATCATCAACAGTGCGTGTGGAAGTGAGCGACCCGCTAGATGTAACAACTCAAGCACTTCATCAAAACTTGCCGAGTCGCTCATGCCTGGAGTACAGATCGGAAATGCACGATCAAGTCCGGGAATCGAACCACTGCTTAACAACGCCTCGCGCGTGCGCATCCAGTTTCTGTTTCCCTGCACGGTGTTGATTTCACCGTTGTGGGCGATGAAGCGATACGGGTGTGCAAGTGGCCACGACGGGAATGTGTTTGTGGAGAAACGACTATGCACCAACGCAATCGCCGACTCCATTCGTTCATCCCACAGATCGGGAAAGAACTCACCCAGCTCAGGCGTTGTCAACATTCCCTTATATACGAGGGTTCGTGACGACAGCGATGGGAAATATGTTCGCATCTCCCCTGTCAGTTCATGTTCGATCCTCTTTCGAGCAACAAAGATTTTCCGATCGAGATCAATTCCCGTCGCACCATTGGGATCATCGAGGAACAGTTGTCGAAATGTTGGCATTACTGCAAGCGCAGATGCACCCAGACACTCTGGGTTCACCGGAACATTGCGCCATCCAAGAACTCGCAGACCTTCTTCAGCGATAATTTCTTCAACACGACGTGCAGCTGCATCGGCTTTATCGTCAGATTGAGGCAAGAACGCCATGCCAGCGGCGTACGCACCCATCGCGGGCAGATCGAAATCGGTGACTGCACGGAAAAAAGCGTCAGGGATGTGAATCAGAATTCCAGCACCGTCACCTGTTTCTGCTTCTGCACCGGTAGCGCCACGGTGTTCCATATTGCACAGAGCTGTAATTCCAAGCGTCACAATCTCACGACTGCGAACACCTTTGATGTTGGCCACAAACGACACGCCACACGCATCGTGCTCAAACCGAGGGTCGTATAAGCCGTGGGCAACTGGGAGGTCTGGATTCATCAATGTCGTGTCCTTCGTCAGGAACTGCGCCTAGGCACAGTGGAAAACCGAGTCTGATTTCTCCCGAGACGACATTGGCTCGAGCAGATGACAGGTTATCGGGCGAGTCCTCGCCCAGACAAGACAATTACGGCCGTACGACACACCGATGGAATACAGACATCTCGCTCTCATCGACTTGCCGGTCCACCGCGGTCTCGAGGGAGTCCAGTGTCGCGACCCAAAAAGCACCGGCCTCAACGTTGGCGCTCCACTGTTCGATCTCCCAGGCGCCAGGAAACATGCCGAGGACACGATGAGCCGCTGTCCTACCCACACCTCGACGACGAAAACCATTCAATACAAAGAACTCGGCCATCTGGTGCGGGTCGCCTGCTCTCACCAACACACAACCCGCAATGCGTCCGTCAACCAGAATCAAAAATGGATGACGATTTTCCGACGGTTCCCAATACAAGTCGAGATACGGGTATCCAAATGTTCCATCGGTCGTGATGTGGCGACCATCAAAACGAGAAAAGTCGTGGGCGTTGAACTCCAACAGCCTCGCGAGTACATCTCTGTCAGATTGTGTGGCGACAACTACTTCAATGTTCATTGCCATCCCACCAACACTGTGCGAGTGATTTGGCACTGCGCGAGCGATTATGCAGGGTCAACGTATGCAGGTGCGCGCTTTTCAAAATCGCTCATCACTGCTTCACGCTGATTGTGACCACCAATGAGCGATCCGATGATCCGGCGTTCAGCAGCAAATTGCGCGGCGGCGAAATCCATTGTCATGCGATTCAACAACTCTTTTGCTCCCCGAACTGCATCTGGACTACGGCGACAAATTTCTTCTGCATAGGCCAATGCATCCTCGCGTGGGGTGTCCGACAAACGTGTCACCAAGCCCATCTGATGTGCTTCCCGCGCATCAAAAATGCGTGCGGAAAAAACAATGTCTTTCATGACATCGGGCCGCACAAGACCTTGCATCAAAACGGTGCCCGCCATGTCGGGCACCAGACCCCAATATGTTTCGCGCACAGAAAACTTTGTGTCGGGATGAGCAAAACGCATGTCCGCACCAAGTGCAATCTGACATCCGCCACCAAGTGCATGTCCATGAACAGCAGCGATCACCGGAACGGGAACTTCTTGCCACACCCACGCCGATTGTTGACCAAGGTGAGTGATACGACCATCTTTCATGTCAGAAGCGCTCGGTGCATCTCCCCCTTGACGCTCGCCAGTTGCCATACCCCCCATTGAGGCCAGATCGAGCCCGGCACAAAACGAGGCACCTTCTCCTGACACAACCACAACACGAATCTTCTTGTTCGATTTCAGCGACTCGCCGGCCTCGACAATGGCAGCAAATTGTTCTCCGTCGAGAGCGTTGCGCTTGTCGGGGCGATTGAAGCGAACGTCGGCAATGCCGTCTGAAATATTGACGATGACTCTTTGGCTCATATGGGTCATCTTGCCACATCTCCACCAGTAACCAGAGTGCCGCGCGAGCGTGGCAGACTGCAGGAATGCATTTACATCTGTCAGCAGACGAAGTCCTCAAGACAACCCGAAGCGTTCGCAAGCGACTCGACTTTGACAAGCCGGTCGAGCGAGAAATTGTTGAAGAATGTCTCGAGATCGCTCTTCAAGCACCGACTGGCAGCAATAGTCAAGGCTGGCATTGGGTTGTGATTGAAGACGCGGCAAAGAAGAAAGCACTTGCCGACATCTATAGAAAAAACTGGGCAGTGTATGCAAACATGCCAGGGCGCGAATTCGCCCCGGGTGACACCCGCGGTGAACGAATGGGTTTGGTGCGCGATTCGGCGGGCTATCTCGCAGAGAACTTTGAGCGTGCTCCACTGCTGATGATTCCGTGCATCGAGGGACGACTTGACAACCTTCCCGTCTTTGCATCTGCTGGTGCGTGGGGATCACTTCTTCCCGCAGTGTGGAGCTTCATGTTGGCGTTACGCGAACGAGCAATCGGGTCTGCTTGGACAACTATTCACCTCATTGGTGACG
>JBEDHS010000065.1:0-6194 GCA_041173945.1 Actinomycetota bacterium | reverse complement strand
TACGTCGGCTTTGATGATCAAGTTCAAGGTTGCCACTTCACCAGCTTGAATCTGAGTGAAGATGTCTTCGAGTTTGACACCGCGTTGTACTCGTGCATCACCGCGTTGGTTCAACACACGCATGCGCTGCTCTCGCGATTCGGCAACAACTCGCGCCGTCTTTTCATCGGGTGCTGCTCGGAACTCATCTCCTGCTTGAGGAACAATCGACAGACCAAGCACCTGCACAGGTGTTGATGGTCCGGCTTCTTTTATTTGCTCGCCTCTCTCGTTGATGAGTGCTCGCACTTTGCCCCATGCTGCACCAGCAACAATTGGATCGCCCACTTTCAGCGTTCCCTTGTCGACAAGAACTGTCGCCACTGGTCCGCGACCCACGTCGAGATTGGCTTCGAGCACAATTCCCTTTGCGCGCCCCGTGGGGTTTGCTTGCAGGTCTTCAAGTTCAGCAACCACATTCAGTTGGTCCAACAAGTCATCGATACCCAGATTTTGCTGAGCCGACATCTCCACCACGATGGTGTCGCCGCCCCATGCTTCTGGCACAAGTTCGTATTCGGCCAACTGTGTCAACACGCGCTGTGGATCGGCATTTTCCTTGTCGATCTTGTTCACCGCAACCACTATGGGTACTTCTGCTGCACGCGCATGATTGATGGCTTCAATTGTTTGCGGCATCACACCGTCATCTGCGGCCACCATCAACACGACAATGTCGGTGACTTGAGCACCACGCATACGCATCTTTGAAAACGCAGCGTGACCTGGTGTGTCAATAAAGGTGATTTTCTTGCCGTCTTTGACAACTTGATACGCACCGATGTGCTGCGTGATGCCACCAGCTTCGCCGGCGACAACATTTGCCTCGCGGATGCGGTCCAACAACGTGGTCTTACCATGGTCAACGTGACCCATCACGGTGATGACAGGTGGACGCGACTCCAGGAGTGACTCATCGTCGTCGTCTGAATCGTCGAAGAGTGCTTGTAGTTCCATTTCTTCTTGTTGACCCGGATCAACGAGAAGAATTTCGGCGCCAACTTCGAGTGCGAACAATTCCATTTGTTCGTCGCCCAAACTCATTGTCGCGGTGATCATTTCGCCGTGCTCAAGCAAGAAGCGCACAACGTCTGCGGCGGTGCGATTTAACTTGGGCGCGAACTCTTGAGCCGATGATCCACGCTCAACAATGATTGTTCCCTCGGGAACCGGAGCGTTGCTGTTCGTGTATTGAGTGAATTGCGGCTGCAATTCTTCGAACTCACGACGACGACGTGCACGAGACTTCTTACGGGGTGCGCGGCGTTGACCATTGCGCGGACCACCAGGACCGCCGCCGGGCCCACCTGGGCCACCAGGGCCACCACCAGGACGCGGACCGCCAGGGCCACCACCTGGACGTGCGCCGCCGGGCCCACCTGGGCCACCAGGGCGAGGACCAAAACCGGGACGACCACCAGGTGCGCCACCAGGACGAGGACCACCAGGACCTGGACGCGAACCAGGTCCACCCGGACGTGGTCCACCAGGTCGTGGTCCGCCAGGACCGGGACGACTGCCTGGACCAGGTCGGAAACCTGCACCGGGACGACCACCAGGAGCAGACCCAGGTGCCATTCGTTGCCCCGGCGGGGGCGGAATGGGTCGACCAGAAGGCGACATAGGGCCTGGCGGCGGCGGAATGGGTCGACCAGAAGGCGTACGCGGCGGCATGCCAGGCGGGAAACCCGACGGCGTGCGACCAGCGGGGGGTGCTGGTCGCTGCGTGGGAGGCTGATTGATGGGCGGTCGCGGAGTCCCTGTGGTGGGACTTGGACGACCGCTTGAGATCACTCGAGATTCAGAACCACTACTTGCCGCTGGTGCTTGAGGTGCAGGTGCTGGCTGGGGTTGTTCAACCTCGGGTGTTGGCGCAGTCTCGACGACAGGTGTTGAAACAGGTTCTGGTGCGACAACAGGTGTCGGCTCCGGAGTTGGAGCTGCTTGCGGCTGTGGTGCGGGAGCCTCAACAACTGCCGTCTCTTCAGTGGCGGTATCCGCATCTGCTTTCTTGGCTGCTGCTTTTTTGGCGGGCGCTTTCTTCGTTGCAGTTTTCTTCGCTGCAGTCTTTTTTGCTGGCGCAGCACCGTCATCGTCGGTCTTTTTCGCCGCTGCTTTTTTGGCGGGCGCCTTTTTCTTCGCCGGCTTTTCTTCTTCCGGTTGAACGTCGCGCTTTAGGCCTTCACGTTCAGCTTTACGTCGCACACGGTCGGCTTGGGCTTCTTCCATAGACGACGACACATTGCGCACGTCGATACCCATCGACTTAGACAAGTCGAGGGCTTCTTTGTTAGTAAGCCCTAGCTCTTTTGCGAGTTCGGCAATACGAATCTTCTTGATTGGCAAGGGTTAGGCCTCCGTGGTCGTTGCATCATCAGAGGACCCGCCGGCCCATTCCTGTTCACTGACGACCGTTCCGTCAACTGCGTGAAACTGCAGTTCGCCCGTCTCGTCGTTCTTGCGCCACTCGCCTTCAGCGAATCCTGAGTCGCGTGGTTGACGTGGTTCAAAAATTCCTTGTGCTTCGTTTGCGGCCTGTGTCTCGGACTTAATGTCGATACGCACACCCGTCAAGCGCGCAGCAAGGCGAGCGTTCTGTCCTTCTTTACCAATTGCCAGTGACAACTGGAAGTCCGGCACGATCACATCTGCTTGCGTGCCATCTTCGCTCAAGCGCACCTCTGTCACCTTTGCAGGTGAGAGCGCCTTTGAAACAAAGTCGACCATGTCCTCTGAGTAGGACACGATGTCAATCTTTTCGCCGCGCAATTCGTTCACAACCATGCGCACACGTCCACCGCGGGCACCAACACATGCACCGACCGGATCGACATTCACATCGTTTGAATACACTGCGATTTTTGTGCGGTGTCCAGGTTCGCGAGCACACGACTTGATTTCGACAATGCCATCTGCAATCTCGGGAACTTCAAGTTCGAACAAACGCTTGATGAGACCTGGGTGTGTGCGGCTGACCACAATCTGTGGACCTTTTGCCGTCTTTCGCACTTCCACGATGTAGGCCTTGACGCGCGCACCTGCTTCAGGTCGCTCGTAGGGAACTTGTTCGGCTTGTGGCAACAGTGCTTCCACTTTGCCCAAGTCCAAGAGCGCGTAGCGACCATCTGCTTGCTGGATGATTCCTGTCACCAAGTCGCCTTCGCGGTTTGCGTACTCTTCGAACTTGCGATCGCGTTCTACTTCGCGGATGCGCTGGCTCATCACCTGCTTGAACGTGGCGGCCGCGATTCGACCCAACTCGTTCTTGCTTGGCGTGTCATCGCGCTCGTTGACCCAGTTTCCATCGTCGTCCACGTCGTAGGCGGTGAACTTCATGTCAAGGTTCTCTGGATTGATTTCAACAATCACTTCATCGGCAGCACCAGGACGCTTTTTGTATGCAGTGGCCAATGCCTCTACAAGAACTTGCAACAGCGAATCGACGCTAATTCCGTGATGGTCAGCGAGCATCCGCACTGCTTCGGACATATCAAGATTGCTCATTGTGCATTTGCCTCCTGTTGTGGGGTGGACGAAGAAGAAGTTGCGCGTTTTGCTTCACGCGCTTTTTGTGAATTCGGTTTTGGTTGGCTTTCCCAGACAAACACTGTCTTGGCTTTGTCAACCATGGACAATGGGAATTCAATGGTTTCAGAATTTTCGGTGAGACGTACCGTTGCGTGGGTGTCGGTTGCAGCAAGCAAAATGCCGGCAAGTCGACGACGGCCATCAAGATCTGATACCAGACGCACCGTGATGCTCTTTCCGACCTCACGGGCGAAATGGCGCGCGGTGCGCAGAGTGCGCTCGAGACCTGGGCTTGTGACCTCAAGGGTGAATCGACCGGGCACGGCATTTTCGTTGTGGTCAAGTTCGCGACCCAATGTTCGGGTGACGAGTGAGATCTGGTCGATATCGACACCGCTGGGGCTACCGGGCGGCGTGTCGATGGTGACCTTCAAGACACCGCCGGCGAACTCCAAGTCATACAGTTCAAGGTTTAAATCGTCCAAAATGGGGGAAACCATGGCGCTCACTGTGTCTACGACGCTGCTCGACATGTGCTCACCTCCCGCCAAAACTGGCTCTAACAGAACAAAAGGCACGGGCAGAACCCGTGCCTAGAGTTCACCGAACTTCAAAGGACGGCTCCTATGTTAGCCGTTCAAACTAAGGTTTCGCTCCGATGCTTCGTCTCACTCAACTCTTCGTCAGAACCCTCCGCGATGACCCTTCCGATGCGGAAGTGGCCTCGCACCGCCTTCTCGTTCGGGCCGGCTACATCCGTCGTGCCGCACCTGGTGGCTACACCTGGTTGCCACTTGGCTGGCGAGTGTTGCGCAAGGTGGAAAACATCGTCCGTGAGGAGATGGATCTGATGGGAGCCCAAGAGGTCCACTTCCCCGCTCTGTTGCCGCGCGACGTGTACGAAGCGACGGGGCGATGGACCGAATATGGCGACAACCTGTTTCGTCTCGTCGACAGAAAAGGCGCCGACTATTTGTTGGGGCCAACACATGAAGAGATGTTCACATTGTTGGTTAAAGACTTGTACTCCAGCTACAAGGATTTGCCGGTATCTCTGTACCAAATTCAAACGAAGTATCGCGACGAAGCGCGCCCCCGTGCAGGCCTTCTGCGTGGACGTGAGTTCTTGATGAAGGACAGTTACTCGTTTGACATCGACGATGACGGTTTGGCAGCGAGTTACAAACAACACCGAGATGCATACGAAAGAATTTTTCAGCGCCTTGGTTTGCCGTATGTGATTGTTCAAGCAATGAGCGGGGCGATGGGTGGCTCACAAAGCGAGGAGTTTCTCTCGCCCATCGAAGTCGGCGAAGACAGTTATGTTCGCTGCACATCGTGTTCGTATTCTGCAAACACCGAAGCCGTTAAAGCAGGTCGCGTTCACCCCGACACATCGACACATCCCGAGTCGTCGCTTCTTCCCAGCCCGAACTGTCCGACCATCGCATCGTTGGTGGAGTACCTCAATACCCATGCTCCACGCACTGATCGCCCATGGGAAGCACGCGATACGTTGAAAAATGTGATGCTCACGCTGCACCACCCCGATGGCTCGAACGAAACACTTGCTGTTGGTGTTCCTGGCGATCGTGACGTTGATATCAAACGCATTGAAGCACAGTTATCGCCTGCAGAAGTGAGCGCACTAGATGATGCGGGCTTTGCTGCACATCCCCAGTTAGTTCGCGGCTACATCGGACCACAGATGTTGGGAACTGAGAGTCCATCGGGAATTCGTTATCTTCTCGACCCCTCGGTGGTGCACGGAAGCGCTTGGGTGACGGGAGCAAACCAAAAAGACGTGCACGTTCTTCACTTGGTTCATGGTCGCGACTTCACTGCCGATGGCACCATCGAAGCGGTCAACGTCGTCGCCGGCGACCCCTGCCCCAACTGTGATGCACCATTGGAGATTGCACGCGGCATCGAGATTGGTCACGTCTTTCAGTTAGGTCGCAAATATGCATCGACCTTAGGTTTAAGCGTTCTTGACCACAACGGAAAGCAAGTCACTGTCACCATGGGTTCCTATGGCATTGGCGTGTCTCGTGCAGTGGCGTCGATCGCCGAAGTGTTCCACGACGACAAAGGTTTGAAATGGCCTCGTTCTGTCGCACCAGCCGATGTTCATCTGGTGTCGACAGGGAAGAACAACGACGACATCACAATCGCCGCAGAAAAATTGGCGAGCGATCTGGAAGACGCTGGCTTGGACGTGGTGTTCGATGATCGTGTTGGCGTGTCGCCCGGTGTGAAATTCAAAGATGCCGAGTTAATCGGAATTCCCACCGTGGTGATCGTCGGAAAATCTCTTGCTGACGGAACTATAGAAGTACGAGACCGTCACAGCGGAAGCCAGGAAAATATTGCTCTTGCTGACGTAGTGAACTACGTTTGCGATCTTCATTCACAAGGGCAGTGACACTGATGCTGAGACCCATTTTTGGTACACCTCAGCATTATCAATGGGGAGACCACGTCTCTATTCCGTCACTTCTCGGTCTTCCCGCCGATGACAACAGTTGGGCGGAATTGTGGTGTGGCACGCACCATGTCGCACCTTCCCATCTTGATTCCCCCGATGGACCGTTGCTCTCTCATGCGGCGGGAGAGATGGACATGTT
>JBEDHS010000064.1:0-11866 GCA_041173945.1 Actinomycetota bacterium | reverse complement strand
GCTGGCAAGTGAACAAGTTGTAAAACAATTGTGTGTGGTTTTTGGTCACCAGTGTCCACGAACACTGAAAACATCTCGTAGCGCCACGGTGTCATCGCTCATAATTCCATCGACACCCATGTCGAGGAGTCGAGAGATTTCCACAGGGTCATCGATGGTCCAGACGTGAACCGCCAGACCAAGTCGGTGCGCTGTGTCGACAAGACGCGCCGTGGTAACGGGGAGTGGTCCTTTTCGTACTGGTATTTGTGCCGCAAGTGCATGAGACGAGACGCGAATGGGTGCTCGGCTCGCAGAACGAAGAACTAGTCGTGCAACTTCTCTGGGTCCCATCGACGTGCACACTCGAGATCCGAATTCGTCTCTGATGCGTGAGAGTCGAGCGTCGCTGAAACTGCCAATACACACTCGCTCGAGACAGTCAGATTGGCGAAGGGCGGCAATCAATGGTTCAAGTGCCGTGTCTGCCTTGCAGTCAATATTGAGACGGACATCGGACCATGTATGAAGCAATTCATTGAGGGTCGGGATGGGGTCTGTTCCATCGAGTCGTGCCGTTTTGATCTCATCCCATGTGCTGGTTGCGATCCTTTTCTTTACGCCACATGTGCGTTCCAAGTCATCGTCATGAAAAGCGACTAAGACGCCATCAACAGTTGCGTGAACGTCGGTCTCTAAATATCGATATCCGAGTTGGTACGCATGCTCGAATGCACGCATCGAGTTTTCTGGAGCGTGTGAAGTGCCGCCTCGATGTGCAAACGCTATTGGTCCCTCGTTGTCCAGGTAAGGATGAGATGCCATTAAATGGAACGCCCAGCTGCTTTCCAGTATTCGTCTTTGAGGATGCGCTTGTACAACTTGCCAGTGGGGTGGCGCGGAAGTTCAGGACGAAAATCGACGCTCCGCGGGCACTTTATGTCCGCGAGGTGTTCGCGGCAGTAGGCGATGAGTTCTTTTTCCAAGGAAGCAGCTTCATCGGGTGATGCAGGCATCGCCACAGGTTGCACAACCGCTTTTACTTCTTCGCCGAAGTCGTCGTTCGGTACTCCAAACACAGCAACGTCGACAACCTTGGGGTGATTGACCAAAATGTTTTCCGACTCTTGGGGATAGATATTGACGCCACCTGAGATGATCATGAAAGCTTTTCGGTCGGTCAGGTACAAGAAGTTGTCTGCATCGAGATATCCGACGTCGCCCAGAGTGGACCATCCACGACCTTTTGGATCGCGAGATGACTTTGTTTTTTCGGGGTCGTTGTGATATTCGAAGGATGCTTCACTTTCAAAAAAGATGGTGCCGGATTCGCCTTGGGGAAGTTCGTTACCTTCTTCGTCGCAAATATGGACGATGCCTTGAATGGCAACTCCCACACTTCCTGGGTGGGCGAGCCACATATCGCTGTTGCAATACACAAAACCGTTGCCTTCTGTGCCTGCGTAGTACTCGTGGATAATGGGGCCCCACCAATTAATCATCGCGCGCTTGGTTTCAATCGGACATGGCGCTGCAGCGTGAATTGCTGCGACAAAGTTGGACACGTCGTACTTGTTTCTGATTGATTCATCGAGCTTGAGCATGCGAATGAACATTGTTGGAACAACCTGGGTGTGTGTTGCTTTGTATTTTTCTGCGAACTTCAAATAGTTCTCAGCGTCGAAATGTTCCATCACCACGGTTGTGCCACCAATGCCGTGTACCGACATATTGAAACGCAAGGGAGCGGCGTGGTACAGAGGCGCTGGCGAGAGATACACCATGTTCTCGTTGAAATGAAAAAGACCCACGGTGAGTGCTTGTGCGAGCCCCGTTGAGGTGCCAAGCGGGGAGGATGGGAATGGGCGGGCTACGCCTTTGGGCATTCCAGTTGTGCCACTGGAGTACAACATGTCGGTGCCGTCCACCATGTTCTCGAGCGGAGTGGTGGATGCTTGTGAGACAACGTCTTCGTATGAGTCGTATCCATCGATTGTTCCGCTCAACATCAAACGAAGAGAAACGTTTGGAATTTCTCCTGCGACGTCACGTGCTTGATCTGCTTTGTACTTAGAGGTGATGAATCCTTTTGCGGCACAGTCATTGATGATGTACACCAATTCGGCCTGAGTAAGCCGACTTGAACACGCGGTGTAGACCAATCCTGCGTAGTGGCATCCCCAAATAACTTCGAGATAGCGAGGATGATTTTCCATGCAGATCGCAATATGGTCTCCAGGCCCAAGGCCCGCATTACGTAAGACGTTGGAGAGCTGGACTGCTCTCTCGTGGAGCTGCCCATACGTCGTCACCTCGCCCGTCTCTGCTTGGATCACTGCGGGAAAGTCGGGCTTGGTCTGAGCAAATACACCTGGGTACATGGACACAAACTAGTGAATGACCAAGGTCATAGTCGCCTTGGGAAACAACTAGACCCAGGTGTGGAAAATTTGGCCACTGGGGTCGTAATATCTGGGGCAAGAGGCAAACAGTTTCTCTAGACAAAAAGGGGCCCACGATGAGTGTTGTTGATTCTTCAACCATCGATGAAGTACGAATCGCAGAAATGGCGAACGAGTTACTCGCCGAATTTCCGCCAAGCAAAGTGAGCGCTGTTGAGTTCTTGGGGGCACAGTTCGATAAGGGATTGGCATGGGTTCATTTCCCTGTTGGGCACGGCGGACTTGGAGTGTCGCCAAAATTGCAGAAGACTGTGAATGAGGTGCTGTACGCAAATGGAGCGCCGAATCCTGTGATGCGCAACCCCATTGGTCACGGCATGTGCGGTCCCACAGTTGTTGAGTGGGGCAGTGAAGCACAAAAGTCTCGCTATCTGCGTCCGTTGTTCACCGGCGAAGAAGTGTGGTGCCAGTTGTTCTCTGAACCAGGCTCTGGATCTGACTTTGCGGGTCTATCAGCAAAAGGTGTGAAAGACGGTGACGAGTGGATCTGTAACGGACAGAAAGTCTGGACAACTCTTGCTCATCTTTCGCGATGGGGCCTTTTGGTTGTTCGCACCGATCCAGATGCGGTCAAGCACGCTGGTTTGACGGCTTTTGTGGTTGATATGCAGGCGCCAGGTGTTGAAGTTCGTCCTCTTCGCCAGATGACCGGTGAAGCCGAATTCAACGAGGTGTACTTCACAGATGTTCGCATTCCCGAGGCTGAAATGCTGGGTAAGCCAGGTGATGGATGGCGAGTGAGTTTGACCACACTGATGAACGAGCGCGTCTCGATTGGTGGCGCAATTCCACAAAAAGGAACAGGTTCGATCTCTCACGCTGTGAAGACATGGAAATCGTTGCCAAGTGAACGTCAAGATGCAGCATCACGAGATGAGCTCATGAAGCTCTGGATTCGTGCGGAAGTACATCGCTTGACAAATATTCGTGCCAACGCACAGCGACGCATGGGGGCGCCTGGCCCAGAAGGCTCGATCGGCAAGATGGAGAGTGCGAACCTCAACAAGGCTGTCTACGAGTTCACCGTGGGTCTGATGGGAGCCGAGGGAATGTTGTATGGCTCATACGACATGGTGCGTCCAGAAACCGCGATGAGTTTTGATGGAATTCAGAAGGCCTTCTTGCGCTCGCGTGCAAACTCAATCGAAGGTGGCACCACAGAAGTGATGAAGAACATCTTGGGTGAGCGAATCCTCGGATTGCCGGGCGATGTTCGTGTTGACCGAGACGTCTCGTGGAGCAAAGTTCCACGTAACTAGAGCGAGATGTGCCCACTCGGCGTTAGCCGACGTGGGCCATTAATACTCCTGCATAGGCGGCGAGAAGGGAAGTGAGTAGCCCCACCGCGCCACCGATCCCTTTAGCGGCTTTTGATGTTCCCATCGAATGGATAAGAGTCGCAATGATGGCGAAACCAACCATGAGCATTTTCACTGCGAAAGTCACGAGATAGTCGGTGTCACGATCGGTCACGTTGACACTGGAGAGCCCCCACGCGCCAGTAAAAATGATGACAACCATCGATGGCCAAGCGAGTCGTGCAAATTGGTTCGCAATCACGGTCATCGATTGTGGAGCAACTTGGCGTACCTTCGGAACAATTCCCGCTAGAACGATCTGGCCACCCACCCATACTGCGACAGCGAGCAGGTGAAGAAATACGCGAAGTGAATCAAGTGTGGGAGAAATCATGTCTCAGAGAGTGCCTCAAGAACAGTGCTCGCCGCAAGTAGTCGGTCGTCCATGCCCGGAGTCGACATCACTGATGCACCACTCATTGCTGTAATCGCCATATCGATTGCCGCTTGAAGATCGCGAATATTGCGTGGCGGCGGGAAGTATTCATCTTCGTCCGTCACAAAAACTTCTTCCACGCCCTGTGTGGGTGCGAGACGCGCAAGGACTTCTTCGACCAGTTCTTCGGGAGCCGATGCCCCAGCGGTGACTCCGACGATTCCTGTGATGTCGGAGGGAAGTTCGTCGGCTGAATTCACACGGAACACTCGGGTGCATCCTGCCTCGATTGCCAGTCGTTCGAGTGCGCGAGTGTTTGAACTATTTGCAGATCCAATAATGATGAACGTTGAGACCTGAGATGCAATCGACAACAGCGCGGATTGTCGATTCGTTGTCGCAAAACACAAATCGCTTCGCCCCGGCGTCCACACCTCGGGGAATCTTTTCTTCACTTCGACAGCAACTTCGTTCCATTCACGATGTGACAACGTGGTCTGGGCCAACATGGCGACAGGTTGATCAAATTCGGGGAGCGCCTGCACTTCTGCAACCGTCTCGACACGCGTGATTGCATGTGGCGCGACCGCCATCGTGCCAACAGCTTCTTCGTGACCTTCATGGCCGACATAGACGATATGGAATCCCTTTCCGGCACGTGTCTTCACTTCGTGATGCACTTTGGTGACAAGTGGGCATACAGCATCAACGACATAACTGCCACGTGTGCGAGCGGCTGCGACAACTTCTGGTGGAGAGCCGTGAGCACTCAACATAATTGGTGAGCCAGCGGGTACGTCGTCGATCGAGTCGACAAACACGACGCCTTTGTCAATGAAACGGTCTACAACAACCTTGTTGTGCACGATCTCGTGGTAGCAATACACCGGTTGGTCGAAAGAGCGCACCATCCATGCCAGAGCTTTGATTGCCATTTCCACACCGGCACAAAACCCACGCGGTGATGCAAGAAGGACTTTGTCGACACTCATATGACGGTGCCAGACTAGCCAAGTGCCTCACCGATAGCCTGTGACTGGTGAAGACCGCGGTCGAGAGTTTGCCTGAAATTGCCGAGGTGTTACCGGCATCGACGGGTTCTCGTTACGGTCTCATGCCAGGTGACCGCGTTGTGACGGTCAATGGAGTCATTCCGCGCGACATTCTTGAATGGCACCGCCTCGTGGACGATGATGAAGTTGATCTGCAGATTCTTCGCGGTCGTGAAACTCTTGACATCTCATTGCAGCGTCAGGTGGGTGAGCCATTCGGTGTGTCGATTTCCTCATCAGTTTTCGATCGCATTCATACCTGCGACAATCACTGCGAGTTCTGTTTCATTTATCAACTGCCAAAGGGAATGAGACGAAGTCTGTATGTCAAAGATGACGATTACAGATTGAGTTTTCTTTTTGGAAACTTCACCACTCTGACTCGTTTTACCGAATCTGACTTCGAACGAGTTATTGATGAGAATCTTTCGCCGTTGTATGTCAGCATTCATGCCACCGATCCTCATGTGCGTGCCGAGATGTTGCGTAATGTTCGCGGAGGATTCAGTCTGCGTTGGGTTCGACTCATGTTGCAGATGGGAATTGATGTCCGTGCACAAATCGTGGTGTGTCCTGGTGTGAACGACGGTGACATCTTGGAAAGTACGTTTGCAGGCCTCTTGGAGACTTATCCCGAAATTGAATCAATTGCTCTGGTGCCATTGGGTTTGTCTCGATTCAATACCGAGTCTCGTATGCGAGTTCACAGTGCTGTCGACGCTGCGGCTGTTGTGTCAATTGTTGAAAAATGGCAGAAGCGATATCAATCGTTGTTGAACAGACAGCCCATACATCTCGCTGATGAGTTTTATATGGTCGCGGGGTGCGAGATTCCAGATGCTTCTTCCTATGGAGGCTTTCCGATGTTGGAAGACGGAGTGGGTCTCGTTCGGTCGTTTTTGGACGGCTTTTACGGCATCGGTCCAGATGTTGCTGGTCGACATGATGGTTTTTTTGCATCTGTCGATTCGGCAAACCCGACCGATTACACCCGCTCGGTAAATCCCGTGGCCGATACTTCGCTGCGTTCGTCTCGACCTGTCGCGGTCTCAATAACGACGCGGAGCAAGAAGGTGAGCAAGCCTTTGGCGGTTGTCACGGGTTCATACGGTGCACAAATGTTTCGGAGTTTGAACGGTGTCAAAGAGGTTCCGGCATTTGAGGTCGTCGAAGTGGTGAATGACTATTTCGGTGGCAACACCGCCGTAGCCGGCCTGATGACATACACAGATATCTCTGCAGCATTGAGGCGCCATGGAGGACAGCATCACTATTTTCTGCCCGATGTTTGTCTAAATAATGGTGTTTTCTTGGATGGAGCCAGATTGGATGAACTGTCCCAAGAATTTGACGTTGAGGTAGTGCCGACGAGTGGAGCTGCCCTGCGACGTCGCTTGATTGCGACCGAACAAGAGAGCGCTGATGTCTGAGACAGATCTTCAAGAACAATCTTTCCCCACAGTGGTGATTGTGGGCCGCCCCAATGTCGGCAAAAGCACGTGGTTCAACCGTGTCATTGGGGAACGAGCCGCAATTGTGGAAGACCGACCAGGCGTGACGCGAGACCGTCACCGCCGTCTTGCTAATTGGCTCGGAGTCGATTTCTGGATTGTCGACACGGGTGGTTGGATGCCAAGTGGTTCTGAACTTGACGACAAAGTGAGTCGACAAGTTGAAGAAGCGGTACGAGATGCGAACTTGGTCATCTTCATGGTTGATGCATCCGTGGGTATCACCGATGAAGATGAATTGATTGCAGCATGGCTTCGTCGTAGTGGAGTCGATGTCTTATTGGTTGCCAACAAGGCAGATAACGAACGACGTGAACAAGAACGTTGGGAATTTATGTCCCTTGGTCTAGGTGAGCCATTTTCGGTCTCGGCGCTTCACGGTCGCCGATCAGGAGATTTTTTGGACGAAGTGGTGGCGCGTATACCTCATGTCGTACCGATGATGGATCGTCCAGAGCCAATTCAGGCAGATGGAGTTCCACGTGTGGCTCTCGTGGGTCGGCCAAATGTGGGCAAAAGCACTTTGTTTAATCGGTTGGTCGGTGAAGAACGTTCTGTTGTACACGACATGCCTGGCACAACACGTGACGCGATTGACACTCTTGTGGAGACCGATGAGGGCCCTCTAATTTTTGTTGACACCGCGGGTATGCGAAAGCGCAGCAAGGTAGATGACTCCGCGGAGTATTACTCGTTAGTGCGTGCACTGAAGGCGATTGATGAAGCCGACGTTGCGATGTTGGTGATTGACGCAACGGTTGGGGTAACAAGCCAAGATCAGCGCCTCGCCGAACGCGTTGATGTTGCCGGATGCCCCATTCTGATTGTGTTGAATAAGTGGGAACTCTTGGAATCGGAGCAACGTCGTCAAGTCGAAGCAGATTTGGCACGCATGCTGTACTTCATTGATGATGCACCTGTTTTGAAAATTTCAGCATTGACTGGAAAAGGCGTGCATAAATTACGACCTGTGCTGCAAGAGGCAATCGACCAATACCATCGCAAAATTCCCACGCGTGATGTGAACAAAGTGATCGCAGAAGCTCAGCAGCGCCAACCAGCTGGTGGTGGTGCCCGCGTGTTATTTGCTGTGCAAGGCGCCGCTGACCCGCCGACGTTTACTTTGTTTACGAATCGCGAGCTGCCTCAGCCCTACATTCGTTATCTCGAGCGTTCTATACGTGAGGCATTTGAGTTCGGTTCAGTTCCATTGAAGTTGCGTGTACGACGTAAAGGTGACTAGCAATGCCTTGGTGTGAACCGTGTGCTCGATATTTCGCTCCATCTGCGATGAAGACCGATGGCACGTGCCCTGAGTGTGGCGAAGTGATTGATGTGGCTATGACACCGGGAATAATCACTGCAGACAATCTGGATTTAAAAAAATTGTCCGGTCTTGACGATGAGAAATTGCCATGGCACTTCAAACTTCTCGTGACCTTGTTGGTTCTTTATCTCGGTTGGCGCGTCATTGATCTGTTTGCTTAGGTGTTCGGCATAGCTCTGACCGCTAGCATGGAAAACCATTCGGGCTGTGGCGCAGCTTGGTTAGCGCGCTTGTCTGGGGGACAAGAGGTCGTGGGTTCAAATCCCGCCAGCCCGACCATTACGGTGTAGACGATGTGCGGTCGTTTTGTTGGCTCATATCGAGTTGAGGATCTGCTGTCCGAACTCGGAGATGACGTAGAGGCAGCCGGGTTGACATTGAGTCTTCCAGATACTGATGTACCCCTTTTGAACAGTTTTAATGTTGCGCCAACTCAACATGTGCCTGTGCTCATTCGGCGTGAGAACGAGATCATCGTCGAGGTGATGCAATGGGGACTCGTTCCCAGTTGGTCGAAAGATCCAAAAATTGGCGCAAAGATGATCAATGCTCGAGCAGAGACTGTCACCGAAAAAGTGTCATTCAAGTCTCTGGTGTCTTCGCATCGGTGCATTGTTCCCATCTCGGGCTTTTATGAATGGAATCGAAGTGGTTCTCAACCAAAAACTCCGTACTACGTCACTCGTGCTGACGGTCATCTGATCTTGGTGGCAGGTCTGTGGACGCGTTCCGCACTGGTTGAAGGAGAGTTTTCGTTTTCGATGATTACCCGCTCGAGTGGAGAAGATCTTGGGCGTGTCCATGATCGAACACCAGCCCATCTCACATCCCTTCTGGCATGCGATTGGCTGACGGGCGATCTTGATTCTGCGGAGTTGATGAATCGTGATGCACAGCCAATATTGCATTTTCATCAAGTGTCGACCGAAGTGAATAGTGTGCGTAATAACCGAGCCTCGCTAATTGACGCATTAGGCGAGACCAATGTGGTCAATTTGGAGCCGCTCATCATTGAGGAAGAGGAACATCCTCGTCTGTTTTAATTGTGTTTGTGTCGGCTCACTGAAGTGCTGTGATGATGCGCTGAGCGTGGTCTTCCAGAATCTCACGTTCGATGGATTCAGCAGCATTGGCAAAATTGAAATCCTTGATTGACGTAGTCGGAATGAGATGGATATGACAATGATTGATTTCGTATCCAGCAATCATTAAGCCGACGCGTTCACAAGGAAAAGCTTTTTGAAGCGAGAGTGAGATCTTGTGTGATACGGAGAAAAGATGTTGAGATAAGTCCAGTGGCATGTCTACCCAATGGTCGTATTCCTCAATGGGTACGACGAGGACATGGCCGTCTGCGATGGGATTAATCGACAAAAATCCGACACAGCGCTCATCTCGGTAGACAAATGTCCCGGGAATCTTTCCATTGATAATCAAGGTGAAGATGGTGCTCATCCGCTGTACCCGCCTGAGACGGTAAACACGTCTCCTGTGCAATATTTCGACTCTGGCCCGCACAAGAAGCGAATCATCTCTGCGATGTCGTTTGGTTCCCCCATGTGGCCTTTGGCGATCCTCGTCACAATTCCTGCCTTCACCATCTCGCTAAATGGGGTTAACAGAGGCGTTTCGATGTAGCCAGGACACACGGCGTTGACGTTGATGCCAAGGTGTGCGACCTCGGCGGCGACTGCTTTGGTCAAGGTGATTATTCCTGCCTTGGCAACTGAATAGTGCGGTGCACCTGCTGCAGGTTGCTGTCCGAGGATGGATGAGACGTTCACGATTCGTCCACTGCGTTGAGGTTGCATATGGCGAAGTGCTGCTCGAGTTCCGTAGAAGGAACCATAGAGATGAACCCGAATCATTCGATCCCAGTTGTCGTCGGTGAGATCACAGAGATAGTCCATTGGCTCCATCTCTGAAATACGTCCCTCGATTCGTTTCATTTGGTTGGCGACAGTGCGTTCTATTTTGCTGGAGACGTCTTGAGGTGCAATTCCCGCGTTGTTGACCATGATGTCGAGACGGCCTAATGACCGCACGCACTGGTCAACAGCTTCATCAAACGCGCCCGAATCGGTGACATCGAAGGGGAGTGCGATGCCTCCCAGTTCTGTCGCCACCGATTCGGCGGCTTGGCTATTGAGGTCATTAATTGCGACGAGCGCACCATCGGCTGCGAGTCGCCGTGCCGTGGCAGCTCCCAGTCCAGAGCCGCCCCCTGTGATGAAAGCGACAGAGTCTTGAAGGGGGAGTCCCGATGAACGTGGTGTGGTCATAGCGACAGATTAGAGAGATATCTGGATGAGGGTTGTCATCAGAGATACGCTGACGAGGTGCGCATTAGGTCATTGTTGACGGTTCCTAATGCAATCACTGTCGTGCGATTGGGGCTTTTGCCTGTGTACGTCCAACTGATGGCAGATAATCGCGTCGTTGCAGGCAGTTTTTTCTTCGGCCTACTTGGCTTCACCGATTGGGTCGACGGCTATATCGCACGACGTTTCAATCAGGTCTCTGAGTTTGGAAAAGTTATCGATCCAGTTGCCGACCGCGTTGTGTTTTTTGTGGGGATTACCACGGCTATGTATTACGGCTTTTTCCCATGGTGGTTCGGAGTCGTGATTTTGGTGCGAGAAGTATCGATTGCGTTAGTGATGGTGGTGGGAACTCTCCTCGGCATGGAGAGGTTTGCTGTGACACGCCTCGGAAAATGGGCGACCTTTGCTCTGTTGTGCGCTGTGCCTTGGATCACGATTGGTGCTGCTGGCGGTATCTGGAACGTTGTTGAATTCGTGGGGTGGATTGTTGGCATCCCCGGAATCGTGGTCTCCTACGTTGCGTTTTTTCAGTATCTTCCCACCGTTCGCGCCAACATGTCTCGGAACTCGCGCACCTAGCGAGTACCGTTAAGGGTGTGAATATTCCCGCCGATTTGCGTTATACGAAAGACCACGAATGGGTTCGAATCGCTGGTTCGACGGTTCGTGTCGGAATCACTGATTACGCCCAAGATGCGCTCGGAGACGTGGTGTTTATTCAGCTTCCCGATGTGGGCACACAGGTCACGGTCGAACAAAGTTTCGGTGAAATCGAGAGCACCAAGAGCGTCAGTGACGTGTATTCGCCCGTCAGCGGTCGAGTGTCGAGTGTCAATGATGTCCTTGTTGATCAGCCGGAACTTTTGAATAGCGATCCCTACGGCGAGGGATGGATTTGCGAGATTGAGACAGATTCACTTGATGAGGGTGCATTGATGTCCCCCGAGGCTTACGCAGCCCTCACAGGAAGTGGGTGAATTCGTTATGGCGTACGTCTTCTGTAACAAGTGCGGACACCGTAATCCTCCTACATCTGCGTTTTGTTCGGCCTGTGGAGCGGTTCTCGATCTTGTAGACGATCGTACGATTACCTTGTCCAAGGTGGATCCACTGCAAGATGCTCCAGGGATACACGACGATGTGGTGGTTGATCTCAATGACATCGAACAGGGCACAGCGATTCTTGTAGTTCGCGGCGGCGAAGACGAAGGCGCCTACTACGTGTTGTCTCGCGCGTTAACCACTGTGGGTCGCGCCGACAGTTGTGATATCTCTTTTGATGACATCACGGTGTCGCGCCAACACAGTGAAATCATTCGTCACGATGGTCGATACATGGTGCGAGACATGGGCTCGCTGAATGGAACGTATGTCAATCAACGTCGTGTAGACGTGGTGGAACTTCACCAAGGCGATGAACTTCAAATTGGAAAGTTTCGACTGGTGTTTTTGGAAAGCGCCGAGGACTTGGCATGAG
>JBEDHS010000063.1:0-6555 GCA_041173945.1 Actinomycetota bacterium | reverse complement strand
AAGGAATCTTCGGCAGATCGAGGGATTCAACTGGTGTAGCCACGAACGTAACCTATTCGCCGAGAGCGGTCATCGGCGTAGTGAACGGCAGGGATAAGTCTTTTGCTACGAGTTCGTGGGTGACGTGGCCATGTGTGGTGTTCAGACCGTGGGCGAGCGCTGAAGCAGAGGCGACCGCGCTTCGGGCTCCGAATTGGGCTAACTGCACTTGATAGGTGAGTGTCGCGTTAGCCAGCGCATAAGTACTGGTGTGGGGAACGGCGCCGGGCATATTTCCGACTGCATAGTGGACAACCCCATATTGTTCGTACACCGGATCGGTGTGTGTGGTCTCGCGAGTGGTCTCGATACATCCCCCTTGGTCAACCGCGACATCGACAATCACTGCACCAGACTTCATCGAACGCACCATCTCATCAGAGACCACTACGGGTGCTCGTCCACCGGCGACGAGAACTGCACCAATCACGAGGTCTGCCTCGAGAACATGTCGTTCGATTGCTCCACGATTGGAGGCGACGGTGATGAGTCGACCCGAATAAATCTGATCGAGATACCTCAAACGATCGAGATCGCGATCAATCACGACGACCTCTGCTTCCATTCCTGCCGCGATGCGTGCAGAACTCCATCCCACATTGCCTGCTCCCAACACAACAACACGTGCAGGACGCACTCCAGGCACTCCGCCGAGCAACACGCCTCGACCACCCTTGTGTCGTTCGAGAAATTGGGCACCCATTTGTGGCGCGAGACGACCTGCGACTTCGCTCATCGGGGCAAGCAAGGGCAATTTTCCATCCGGTGTCTGCACTGTTTCGTAGGCAAATCCTGTAGTGCCTGCTTTCACGAGTGCATCGGCCACCTTGGGATATGCCGCGAGATGGAGATAGGTGAACAGTGTGAGGTCGGGTCGTAAGAAGTCAAACTCTTCGGCCTTGGGTTCTTTCACCTTGACAACCATCTGTTGTGACCACGCATCGGCGGCGGTCGGCACAATGGTGGCTCCTGCTGCGACGTAGTCCTGATCAGAAATGGACGCTCCGTCGCCAGCACCTGTCTCTACAAATACGTCAATGCCCAACCGCTCAAATTCCCGCACTCCGTCGGGGGTCATTGAGACTCGTCCCTCCGCGGTCTTGATTTCTCGGGGGACACCAACGGTGGTAATTGCAGCCATGACTCCATTCTTATCTTGGGGACGGTGCTTCGGTGGCTCAACCATGCCGAGATGTGAGATTGTGTAGGCATGTCAACTGTGCAGAACTTCATCAATGGCCGTTATGTCGACTCCCGCGACGGCCGCACCACCGACGTCATTGACCCTTCAACAGGTCAGGCATTTACTCAAGCAGCACTTAGTGCACAAGCAGATGTCGATGATGCGATGTCGGCTGCGGCAAAAGCATTCGAGTCGTGGAGTCAGACGACCCCATCAGAGAGGTCGTTGGCGTTGTATCGAATCGCCGATGCGATTGAAGCGCGTGCCGAGGAAATAGTTGCACGTGAAGTGCAAAACACGGGCAAGCCAGTTGCATTGACCATGAGCGAAGAAATTCCTCCAATGGTTGACCAATTGCGATTCTTCGCTGGTGCTGCTCGCATGCTCGAAGGAAAAGCAACTGCTGAGTACATGTCGAACATGACCTCAATGATCCGGCGCGAACCAGTTGGGGTGTGTGCTCAAGTCGCGCCATGGAATTACCCCATGATGATGGCCGTGTGGAAGTTTGCACCCGCAATTGCGGCAGGAAACACCGTGGTGTTGAAACCGTCTGACACAACGCCGGTGACGACTGCACTTCTTGCCGAGATTGCATCAGAGTTTTTGCCTGATGGGGTGTTCAACGTGATCTGCGGCGATCGTGATACGGGACGTGCGATGGTGGAACACAACACACCGTCGATGGTGTCCATCACCGGATCGGTGCGAGCAGGAATGGAAGTTGCAGAGACGGCAGCAAAGAGTTTGAAGCGCGTGCATTTGGAATTGGGTGGCAAGGCGCCTGTGATTGTGTTTGACGATGCTGATATCGAAGCGGCAGCGGCTGGAATCGCAGCTGCCGGGTACTTCAACGCCGGACAAGATTGCACCGCTGCAACTCGTGTTGTGTGCGGGCCGAAAATCTATTCAGAGTTCATCGCAGCACTTGCCGAGCAAGCCGCAGGTACAAAGACAGGCGCACCGTCAGACCTTGACGCTGCCTATGGTCCGTTGAATAACTCATCTCAGTTAGCACGCGTTGCCGCAATGGTTGACCGTACGCCGTCTCATGCCCGTGTAGTGACTGGTGGCGAGCAAGTAAGCCACGATGGTTACTTCTTCTCTCCAACAGTGATTGCCGATCTAAAACAAGATGACGAAATGATTCAGAATGAAATTTTTGGCCCCGTAATTACTGTGCAGCGATTCTCTGATGAGGAAGAGGCTCTGCGTTGGGCAAATGGTGTCGAATACGGATTGGCATCGTCTGTATGGACCCGAGACTTTGGCAAGGCAATGCGTATGGCGAAGCATCTCGACTTTGGTTGCGTGTGGATCAACACACACATTCCACTTGTTGCCGAGATGCCTCATGGTGGCTACAAAAAGTCGGGCTATGGCAAGGATCTCTCGGCGTATGCCCTCGACGACTACACCCGCATCAAGCATGTGATGGCCAACATCCAGAGCTGACACAGGTTGGTCATCTGCAGTTAACGTTGCCGATCAGGGTGTCGCGCAACTTTGGTGTTACGCTCGTCTCTCGCGTGAGCTGCCTGGTGTCAGCATCACGACACATGAATAAGCCAAGTCCGAGCGGGGAGGTGGGATGGACAACAAAGATGCCGTCATCGCATTGAATAATGTGCGCAAACAATACGGATCCTTTGTTGCCGTCCACGAGGCGAATTTTTCGATTGGTCGAGGCGAATTTTTCGCCTTGCTCGGTCCATCGGGCTGTGGCAAGACGACCACTTTGAAAATGATTGCGGGTTTTGAACAACCCACAGACGGACAAGTCATCTTGGAAGGCGTCGACGTTTCCGATGTGCCGCCACACAAGAGAAATGTGAACACCGTCTTTCAGCAGTACGCGTTGTTTCCACATATGTCGGTCTTCGACAATGTCGCATTCGGTCCACGCAGTAAGAAAGTTCAAGAAACAGAGGTGGCGAAGCGTGTCACAGAGATGCTTGATGTGGTGCGTCTCGGCGATTTCGCGCATCGCCGTCCTTCGCAATTATCCGGAGGCCAACAGCAACGAGTCGCATTGGCGCGAGCGTTGGTGAATTATCCGTCGGCCTTGTTGCTCGATGAACCACTTGCCGCACTCGATCTCAAACTGCGCGAAGCGATGCAAATCGAATTGAAACGCATCCAGCGAGAAGTCGGCATCACATTTGTGTTCGTCACTCACGATCAAGGTGAGGCCTTGACGATGAGTGATCGAATTGCGGTGATGAGCGAGGGAGTCGTGGAACAGATTGGTTCGAGTGTCGATATTTACTCTCGCCCTGAGTCATTGTTCGTTGCCGGCTTTATTGGTTCGGCGAATCTTTTGCCGGGAACCATCGCTTCAACCGATGCCTCTGGTACGCGAGTCGACATGGTGGGTGGTGCACAAATTGTGGTCCCGGCGGGCAACAGTGCATCCCAAGTCGCATTGGCGACTGGCACGCAGGTCACTGTGATGCTGCGACCAGAACACGTCCATGTCTCAACTGACGGCAATCTCCCACTTCAAGTGACGGACAGTGTGTATCAAGGATCTTCTGTTCGGGTGGTCGGTCAATTGTCGAACGGAACTGAAGTTTCGGCCGTGATGGGAGTTGAACCCGGGGCGTTGTATCCGATGCCGGGAGAAACGACATCGTTGTCCTGGAACAGCAACGTGCCGTACCTGTTGGCGGGCTGGCCCGAGACGGCAGGGTCAACAACGACAAATGTTGACGCTATTGAGGCGTCCCTATGACGTCGCTCGGTACCAAAGCCGATTAGTTTTTACATAACAACCACAACCAAGGAGAACACCATGGGTACACGTCGATATTTACCAAATGGCCGGGGACCGGCATATTCACGACGCGACTTTCTTGTGCGCTCGGGCCTGGTCGGCGCGGGTGCCTTGTCTTTACCTGCACTCCTTGCTGCATGTGGAGGTGAATCTTCCTCAGATTCCACAACTGCGCCTGGTGGAACCGGGACAAAAACATTGGTGTTTGACAACTGGCCCGAATATCTCGACGGCGAAACCGCGGCAGCATTTGCCGCCGACACAGGTATCAACTTCACGTATGACGAGACCTACAACGACAACAACGAATACTTCGCGAAAATCCTTCCGCTTCTGAGCCAAGGAAAGACGATCGACGCAGACATCTTGGCGCCGACCTTCTGGATGGCACAACGCATGTTGAGTCTGGGTTGGTTGCAAAAACTTGATCGCACCAAGATTCCGAATGCGGCGAATCTGCGAGATGACTTGAAGAATCAGTCATGGGATCCGAACAACGATTACAGCCTTCCATGGCAAACAGGTGTTGCAGGTATCGCCTACAACATCAAAGCGACTGGTCGAGAAGTAAAGAGTGTGGAAGACCTCTTTGCTCCCGAGTTCAAGGGCAAGGTTGGAATGTTGACCGAGATGCGCGACACATTGGGATTGGTGCTCTTGGGTCTGGGCAAAAAACTCGACGAAGTGTCCACATACGATGACGCAGTTGAAGCTTTCGACAAGTTGGAGAAAGCCAAGAACGACGGCCAGATTCGTCAATTCACTGGTAACGACTACATGGATGATCTCGACAAAGGCAACTTTGCAGTCTGTGTGAGCTGGTCAGGTGACGTTCTTCAGTTGTCGAAGGACAACCCTGATGTTCGTTTCGTCATCCCAGAGGAGGGTGGAACCAGTTGGTACGACACCATGGTGTGGATGAAAGGTTCGCAAAACGGTGACGCAGTTGCTGAATGGATGAACTACGTCTATGACCCAGCAAATGCCGCACGCATCACCGCAGAAGTGCAGTACATGTCGCCCGTCAAAGGTGTTCGTGAGGAATTGGTGAAATTGGGCGGTGACGTAGCTGCTTTGGCTGAAGACCCACTGTTGTTCCCAGATGACGCGACACTTGCTCGCTTGCAGAGCTGGGGAACCTTGTCAGAAGAAGAGGAAGCAAAGTTTGACGAGCGGTTCTCTTCCATCGTGGGTGCCTAGCGTTTTTTGAACGACATCACCGCATCACATCGGCGATCAACGTCGACTCGGCTCAATCCCGAGTGGATTGGTCTCGGTGTGATGTCGGTGCTTGCACTCGGAATTGTGGCCATCGGAGCCGAATGGGTGACTGGTTCGTTGTCACTTGTGGTGATGGCGGTCATGTTGGTATCTGTTGTCACCATCATCTGGACTGCCTTTATGGGTGGGTTAGACACTCGAAGAGCCTTGGCACCGTATGGCTTGCTGAAGCCTGGCGTGTTGTGGTTGGCGCTATTTTTCTTGGCGCCACTGTGGTCGATGTTGCAGATGTCGTTGTCTACGAAGGAGTCTCGATTCGACTTCTTTCCCACATTCTCGTGGGAATGGTCGAACTACACCACAGCCTTTGGTGATTTCGGCGCGCAATTCATGCGGAGTTTTCTCTATGCCGGAATTGCAACTTTGTTGACACTTCTGATTGGTTACCCACTTGCTTATGTCATTGCTTTTCGTGGAGGGAAATACAAAGCAGTTCTCTTAGGGCTTGTTGCTGTTCCTTTCTTCACCTCGTATCTCATTAGGACACTTGCTTGGCAAAATTTACTTGCCGATTCGGGCCCAATCGTCGGTGTGCTGGACTTCACCGGATTAACCACTGTGTTCGAAGCTGTCGGCATTATGGATAACGGAAAACTGATGAACACGCCCGCTTCTGTGATTGGTGGTTTAACGTACAACTTTCTGCCCTTCATGATCTTGCCGATCTATGTGAGTCTGGAAAAAATTGATGTTCGGCTTGTTGACGCAGCGATGGATTTGTACTCCAGCGCATCAGGTGCGTTCCGACGCGTCGTGTTGCCAATGTCGTTACCTGGAGTTTTCGCCGGAAGTCTTCTGGTTTTTATTCCGGCTGCAGGCGATTTCGTCAATGCGCAATTCCTGGGCAACCCCAACACCACGATGATTGGCAACGTGATTCAAGATCAGTTCTTGCGACAACTTAATTTTCCGGTCGCATCTGCAATGTCATTCGTGTTGATGGCAATCATCACGGTGTCGGTGTTGGCATATGCCAAAGTCATGGGAACCGATGATCTTGTATGACAGCGATTGAAAGCACTTCGCAACGTACGGGACGTCGGTGTATCAACGCCGCGGCTGTCCTTGGGATGCTGTATCTGTTTGCTCCCATTGTGGTCATCGTGATTTTTTCGTTCAATAGCCCCAAAGGCAAATTCAATATCTCCTGGCAAGGTTTCACTCTTGACAACTGGGCGAATCCATTCGCCGAAAAAGCTCTCACGGATGCGTTGTTTGTCAGTCTGAGAGTGGCTGTGGTGTCATCGGTGATCGCTGCCATTTTGGGAACAATGAT
>JBEDHS010000062.1:0-3752 GCA_041173945.1 Actinomycetota bacterium | reverse complement strand
CATGGTGCTGACGTGCACGCGCCTGAGAACGATGAGTAGGTGAAACCCACGCCAAAGATTGCGCCGGCATTTGGACTCGAGGCTGTGCCGTTTTCTATCAGTGACAGTCCTGCACAATCGGGTAGCTGGGTTTGGGCGCGCTGTTCAAAGATTGTCACCACCTGGAACTTGGTGTTTGCCAACGAAAGCGTCTGGTAGTCGGTGATACTCGGCAACCATGCGGTAATTGCAACCACGCACTGCGCCAGGTTTCCGCTTGCGGGTACCGGTTGGGGAGTAGTTGTCGTTGTTGTCGTCGATGTTGATTCGACAACCGTGGTGGTGGGAGCTTCGGTGATGCAATCGGCCGGTGCATTGACACTGACGATGCCGATGAGTGCAAGAGGGAGAACTGCGAAAACCGAGGTCCGCTGGACTGATGAGCGGATTGTCGAGACGATGAGGACGCCGAAGAGCAGTATGAAGAGTGCGGCCACCAGAAGCGCCAAATCACTTCCCGTGCCGGGGAGCTCACAGACAACGCTTGTGTTCACGGGGCCCTTTCTCGCTTCGACAGTCGAATGTAATGGGGGTCGAACCCTCAGTCCAAAAACTGATTCAGACTCGAATCGACGCCGCTACGAACCGTCGAAGAATCAGACTTCTGCGATTCCGAAGTCCTCTCGCCACAGGGGATGCCATTCCATTCCGGGTGATTCTCTTCGCCCATGACTGCAGATGCAAAGCCTGTTGTTGGCCTGATTGGGCTGGGAAGTCTGGGCAACCCGATGGCGCTGAGTGCCTTGGAAGCGGGCTATCAGATGGTCGTCGGAGGAACCGCTGAATAATTCGCAAAGCTCCTGCCGCCGTTGGAGGCGCTCGGTGGTCAAGCTCTACGAGGGCGCTGCGGGAGGACCGTTCAGGGTGTTGGAATAGCCGGCGGTCTTGTCGGTCCGCCGGCTGTCAATTTCCCGCCGATGACTGTGTCAAAAACTCCATATCTCTGCGCCCTACATGCGCTCACTGATCAATTGGTACCACATACCGGTTGCCGCGTTGTAGGAGATTCCCACATCGCCTCCAGCGGTGGCTGGAATCGCACCGCGCCCTATTTCGGTGAAGGAAGCACCGCCATCGGTGCTTCGGAACAAGACCCCATCTGCGCCCCCTGGCCCCCGAACGGAGGCGATTACCCGAATGTCATTTGCCGAAACGCGGGTCGCGCCCCATGGAAACACGGCAGATGAGGGAAATGCGGAGTTGGCGGGCTGGGCGGTGAAGTTCACTCCGTTGGTCGATGTCGCATACGCAGTTGTGCCGCCTATGTCCGCCCACATCGCCCAACCATTGGCGGTTTGCACCACGGTTGGGTCGTAGATTTCGGTGGCTGATTCAAAGGCGAATCCACCGTCATAGGTGAAGACAATCCCATTGGCGGCACCAACCTGCGACGTTGCGGAGTAGATGCGAGCACCAGCCAGGCGCTGCATCCAGAACAAACGAATTCGTCCGTCACTCAGTTCAACGGCACTCGGGTCGACGCCGTTTGCGCCTCCGGGTGCCACGTTGATGCCCGAGATGGACAACTTGTAACGCTCCCACGTTGTCGAACCCGGACGCCGAATCGCGACGCCCATGATGTTTCCGTTTGCCCAGTCCTGGTAGTAAGCGAGGAGGCGGAACGGAATTCGGAGCGAAACTCGCCCCAGACGCCGAACACATCCGTTGACAAGTGTAATCGGGGGAACCTCAATCACTACAAGGGCGCGACAAAGCCCGTTAAATCCAACCGAACTCAGTTTGATTTAACGGAACATCAGATTCATTTTCGGGCAGGCTTCACCCTTGACTCTCAGGAAAATGAAAATCCTTGGTGTTATGCCGCAGGCGGTGATGCCGTTCGGGCTACCTGAGTGCGCCGTCTGTAAAGAACCAATGAATGGTCATTGCGCATGAGCAACATCAGCATGAGGTCGATCCATTGATGATTCAAGTTCAACGAGCGAGCGCGTTCACCACGCCCAAGATCGTTCTTAATAAGAGAGTTCAGTGATTCAGCAAGGCTTCGGTTGCCGTAGAGATTTTTCCAGTCAAGTGAACCTGGTGCATGTGCACGAATGTGCTCACCAAATGTGAAGTCGACCTTTTCGGGTGAGTTCAAACGCTGGTTTACTTTGCCGTTCCATAGACGGACATCGCAGTGACTGCCTTCAGGAACTTTGTAGTCGCAGTACACACGACATGTTGACTTAGCGTTGTGTTGATACACCAACTTCACTGCACGTAGCGGAATAAATGATCCGTCAATTGCCTTAATAGAGACTGCGCCGCGATACGCAAAAATCGCTGTCTCAATACCGTTGATCTTCTTCTTACCCAGTGACACTTGTTCAGTGGTGCGGCCAGCTTTGTTGTACACACCAATCATGGGCATCATCTCCATGTCCCAAATCTCTTCCACAGTCTTACCGCGAAGCGCCTTGTCCCAGTGCAACATCGCCATGCCCGGAAGTTCTTCTTTGATGTCGCGCGCAAAACCCAATGCAATCTGTGCCTCAGTGACATCGCTGCCTTTTCTGATCGGACGAATCCCAAATGTGATGTGTTCAGATGGAATGCCTGTCCACGCCGACATATGTGCAAAAACGTTTCCGTACACACGACGATTCAAACCGTCATAGTGATACGAAGCATCTGGGTCATGTCGTCGCTCTTGGAAGTAGCGTTCGCGATGATTGAACCCCAAGTCCCCACGCTTGTATTTCGTCATTGGACGAATAACGACACCATCGCCGTACATCCCAGCTTCAAGACTTGGGTTCAACATGGTTCCTCTGTTAACACCAATGCCCATTTCTTTTGCGTGAAGGAACGCAGCAGCATGAAGAATTGTCGCAATTTTCTCGGCTTGCTCTTCACCTAAATGACTCTTGATGTGCCGAAGAAGAGATTTTGTCGGCGGTGGTGCTCCATTTGCAAGAAGTGGATCATCGGGAAACTCAGTAGCCAACAATCGACGAAATCCGTTCCAATTCGTTCCAGAGCGCAAGTACTCCTCGGCCTCTGCTTGAGAACTCATTGATAGCGACAACAAGTAGATAAACGCTCCTGAAACCACTGAGTGCCTACGAGGGCGACCTGTCCGCTGCACTGGCATTGCATCATCGATGACAGCAACAAGGTCCTTGAACCACCGTTGGCCGATACTGAATCGCATGCGTTGGTGCGTGTCGACTCGCCTATCGCGTCCGCGTCGCGTGCGACGATCAGAGATGTACAGCGGATTCCAGGTCATATGGTCTGACGCCACTCCACACCCATGAGCGCAACTGCCGCGTCAAGTGACCGGTTCCCCAAGAAAAGGGCAGCGTCTTGAATGCGGCCGTTCTCCATGTATATGGAACGGGCTCGCCATGCACGCACAGAATTGATATTGAAACCTCTACGGCCCACATTCCCATAGGACGCAATGTGACGAAACATCTGGCTTACAGAAGCCTCCGAAGCCTTTGCGCCGTAAACATTGACAACAACGAAGTCGTCGTCACTGATGTGACCCAATCGCTCACGCAAGACAATTGCTCCCCACTCAGTTAACTCGTTGATGCGCTCATCGACGCGAGCGTTTCCCGGAAGCCGTACAACGCAATCGTCAAGATTCACATCAGAAGCGCGAATCTCTTTCACTTCCCCGTTTGTTGCACCCGCCTCCGCTAGTGCCAACAATGCTGCGTTGCATGAATCAAAAAGACCTACTGGCGCACCATCTCGCA
>JBEDHS010000061.1:0-3354 GCA_041173945.1 Actinomycetota bacterium | reverse complement strand
CGAGGGGACCATTCAGGCCGCACGCACATTGCGCGGCAGCGTCAACAAACCCAATGTCATGATCAAAATTCCTGCGACACAAGCAGGCATCCCCGCGATCTCGCAAATGATTCGAGAGGGGTGCTGCGTCAATGTCACATTGATCTTCAGCCTTGAGCGTTACCACGAGGTGATCGAGGCCTACCTCGCCGGTCTTGAACAACGTCTCGCCGATGGACATTCCATCGACAATGTTCACAGTGTGGCGAGTTTTTTTATCAGTCGAGTGGATAGCGAATTAGACGCTCGACTCACAGTGACGTCTTCTGATTCCGCGAGTGACCTCATAGGAAGAGGTGCCATCAATCAAGCCGTACTCGCCTATCAACTGTTCCACGATTCTTTCTCTGGTGAACGCTGGAAGACACTTCGCGCTAGGGGCGCTCAATTTCAGCGACCCTTATGGGCGTCAACGTCGACAAAAAATCCCACCTATCCAGACACCCTGTACGTCGATTCTTTAATTGGACCCCACACGGTGAACACATTGCCAGAGCCCACTTTGGAAGCGTTCTGCGATCACGGCACCGTTGCGCGCACTATTGATGGTGATGTCGCGAATGCACGCCAACAATGGGACCAACTGGCGCATCTGGGTATCGATGTCCGTGATGTTGCCGAAAAGCTTGAGCGCGAAGGCGTTGCATCGTTTATTCAAAGTTTTGATGATCTGATCTCCTCACTAGAAGACAAGGCACAGTCCTAGACTGGTTGCGTGTCGGACGATTTTGAACTTCGTCTAGAAGCTTTGCGAAAAGCCCTTTCCGAGTCTCCGCGATCGAGTCAAGAGAAACGTCAGTTACAGAGGTTGATCTCCACCACTGCTGAACTCGTGGAGAGCAACGCGTCGTCGCTCGATGTGAAAATTGCCAGCTTGGCCTTATTGGAGATGACAAAAGCCTTCGAGATGTTCGCCCCCTATCGCGATGTTCGCAAGGTAACAATTTTTGGGTCTGCGCGCACCACCGCTGATAACCCGATTTATTCCCTCGCTGTTCACACCGCGCAATCTCTCTCACGTGCAGGCTTCATGGTGGTGACTGGTGCCGGACCAGGAATCATGGAGGCAGGGATGCTGGGGGCTGGACGAGAAAACTCAATCGGTGTTTCCATTCGGCTGCCATTTGAGACGAGCGCTAATTCGGTAATCGCAGGTGATGAAAAGCACGTCAGTATGCGCTATTTCTTCACGAGAAAACTCATGCTCGTCAAAGAATCACACGCTTTCTTGTGCATGCCTGGCGGGTTTGGCACTCTGGATGAGACGTTCGAACTATTGACACTTGCTCAGACCGCCAAATCGGTTCCGGTCCCCATCGTTTTTCTGGAAGTCGAAGGTGATCCGTTTTGGTCCCCCTTAATGAAGACAATGGAACCGTTGTTATTGAACCATGGGCTTATCTCGTCGAGCGACACGTCTTTGTACACAATCACCGACGACATCAACCGAGCGGTTGACGAAATCACCACTTTCTATACGAACTATCACTCGATCCGCTTCGTGAAGGACCGCATGTACATCCGCTATCTGAGACCTATTCCAGAAATTGACTTTCACTTAATCAGAGAGAGATTCTCTTCTTTGGCCGTTGATGGTGAGATCTTGCAGTCGGGACCATCGGAAGAAGAGATCAAGGATGATGACAACGTGAATCTTCACAGAATCAGTCTGTATTACTCAGGAAAGGGATTCGCAGACCTTCGTCCTCTGATCGATGCAATCAATAAATACTGATTGCTATTGCGCCGACAGCAACTGAGAAATGGCCTTGTCGACACTGCGGCGCGCTTGAGACACCGCTTTTTCTTCTTTGGGTCGTGAAGTCGCACCATCGGCGATTGCGTCGGACAAGATTTGCATCGACAAGTCAGTGAGATCCTCAGAGATTGCTCGAAGTTGGTCAATGATTCGTTCAACTTCATTCATAACGATTTAACCTTTGTGCATGAATTGCCGAAACTAGGTTTTCGACCTGTCCATGGCGTAGCGTATAAGACGTGTCACGTGAAGAAGAGCCACGCGAGTGGATTAGTTTTGAAGACCCAGATGAATTGCGCACATGGATGATTGATGCGTCGTTTTTTCGGTCAAATTACAAGTGCATCTACGGACAAGGCTGTCAGGGAGTGCATGACGATCCCACTCCTGAGTTGATGCAAGGTTGTTGTTCCTTTGGGGCTCATTTTCTTGATGACGACGATTTAAAGAGTGTGAAGAAGTACGTCAAGCGCTTGAAGTCTCGCCATTGGAAGAACAAATCAAAAGCCGAATCCAAGGGCTGGACAGTGACCGAGAAAGACGGATCGGTCAAGACCCGTGTTGTTGACGGAGCGTGTATTTTTCACAATCCTCCGGGATTTGAAGGTGGAACAGGATGTGCTTTCCATATCGCAGCCGTTGAAGCCGGTGAGCGCCATATGGACTGGAAACCCGATGTGTGCTGGCAGGTCCCCCTTCGTCTCGAAGAACACGTCGAAGATGGCGGATATGTGGTCTCGACCATTCGAGAGTGGAAACGTCGCGACTGGGGAGAAGGTGGCGAGGACTTTCATTGGTGGTGCACAGAGTCAGCGGACGCTTTCGTCGGAAAAGAACCAACGTATGTGTTTTTCAAAGATGAGCTCACTGAATTGATGGGCAAGAAGGCCTACAAGATAATGGTCGATCAACTTACACGGCCGACTGGCGTACCTCTTCCCCATCCCGCCGTGCGCGGAAGAGACAAAAACTAACTGTTTGTTTTTTTGTAGGCCCGGCGACGGTCCTCAAGTGTGAGCATTCGTTTACGAATGCGGATGTTCTTCGGTGTGATTTCCACCAATTCATCGTCCGCAATCCACTCAATAGCGGACTCGAGTGTGTGTTGGACGGGTGCAGCCAGTTTGATGCCATCATCGTGACTGTGTGTTCGAATGTTGGTCTTTTCTTTCGCACGCACAGCGTTGACGACCATCTCTTCTCCACGAGCGCCTTCACCAATAATCATTCCTTCGTACACCTCGACACCAGGGTGAACGAACAACGTTCCACGTAACTGAAGATTGTCCAAGGCATACGCGGTTGTGGAACCAATACGGTCGGCAATCATCGCCCCACCCAAACGATGTGGCAACTCTCCAGCCCACGGTGTCCAACCTGCATGAGTCTGATTCAACAATGCGGTGCCACGGGTTTGAGTCATCAACATCGATCGGAATCCAATCAGACCACGTGAGGGGGCTTCGAATGACACGATTGTTCGACCTGGGTCGCCAGGACGCAAGTCGGTGACACGACCTTTTCGAGGTGCCAATGCTTGGGTCACTGTTCCCACG
>JBEDHS010000060.1:0-6383 GCA_041173945.1 Actinomycetota bacterium | reverse complement strand
CTTCAGTCGTGCACAGTGTGAAGACGCTGTTCGATCGTGCATGAAGGCTGGTCTCGTATTGACCACTTTGGAAGAAGAGAACGAAATTCGAGAAATTGTTGAACGTCATTGCCAGACATTGTCCGACGATGATCGTCAAGCTCTCGAATACCAGTACTTTCTCGACGACATCAGTTCGGGAATCTCCTGTCATCATGCGGGCATGATTCCCATGTTCAAAGAAGCTGTTGAAGAATGCTTTGTTAAAGGTCTCGTCAAGGTGGTTTTTGCCACCGAGACATTGGCGGTCGGAATCAACATGCCCGCTCGAGCGGTGGTTATCGAGAAACTGACAAAGTTTTCAGGCGAACATCATCAGTTGTTGAGAGCGTCTGAATTCACTCAGCTCACCGGACGAGCAGGAAGACGAGGACTCGACAAAATCGGTCACGCAATCTCGCTGTGGAATCCGTTTGTCAGTTTTGACCAGGTTGTCGGACTTGCGCTGAGTAGAAGTTTTCGTTTGACATCGGCGTTTCGACCAACATTCAATATGGCGGTCAACATGGTGCGAAGCCACTCGCGCGACGGAACTCAGCACATCTTGAATCTGTCGTTTGCACAGTTTCAAGCAGATAGGGATGTGGTGACAACAGAAGCGTTATTGGATAAGAAACGCCGAGAGCTGGCACTGCTCGAGAGATCGCTCCCCGATGATGACTTGAACGACTCCACACAACATGGGGATGCAGCAAGCTCGGTCGAAGCCGAAATTTCGCTTCGCTCTCTTCGTCCTGGAGACGTAGTCCTGTTCGACGCGTCAAATATTCGAGGTCGGGGACTGGTGTTGTCCACGGCCTCTCGACGATCGGGCATCCGGCTCACAGTGGTGACACCGTCGCGTAAATCCGTCGACGTGACAGCAAAGGACCTTCGTTCATTGCCGATACGTGGTCCACGCATCGAGCTACCAGTCCCGTTCGAACCGGCGCGTACGGAGTTTTTGAAAGAAGCGGTCAATCGTCTCGTTAGAGCAAAGATTGATGAGTCTGCCACCCGAGCAATTGAGATGTCACCGCGTCGCACCAAGGACGCATCAACGTCTGCTGCGAGCATGAAAAGGCTCCGACGGGAAATTGAAAAGATGCAGCAACAGACCGATAATCGAGCGGGTTCAGTGAGTGCTCGATTCATGGACGTAGTCGATCTCCTCGTTGAGATGGACTACATCTCTCAGTGGTCGCTCACCACAAAAGGGGAGATGTTGTCGGGCATTTTCCACGAGTCAGATCTTTTGGTTGTCGAGACAATCCAAAAGGGAATTTTCGACAACCTCTCGGTACCCGACTTGGTGGCCGTGGCCTCAACATTGATCTATGAGCCGCGGGGCGGGGACACCGGTCCGGCAACACGTTGGCCGTCGGATGTTGTGCGTCAACGTTTTAAACGTATTGAGAAACTCAGTCAACGGATTCAAGATGCACAACGGCAACGCGGACTTCATCTTCATCGCTCACCACATGGTGGTCTGGCAATGGAGTGTGCTGCATGGGCAAGTGGTCGTCCACTGTCGCGAATTCTCGACCCTGAATTGACGCCAGGGGATTTTGTGCGCAGCATTCGACAACTCATTGACTTACTGCGACAGATTTCTCTCACGACAGATAACCAGCAACTTAGAGAGACATCGCTTCGTGCGGTCGAGGCAATCGATCGTGGTGTGGTCGCTGCAACCTATGCGGGACCGACTGAATGACCATCAAAAAAGGAGAACCCTGGGGCGCCCCTTTTGTCGTACCAGTCGAGACACGAGATGTCGCTGGAGACCATGATTTGGCAGCTGGCACAAAGAGCGACATTCACATTGTCCAATCCGGAGACATTTTCGATGCACTCGGTCAACCCAACGCTCCCATCGTTGGACAAACACGAACTCTCATTCATATTGATGCCCTCCAATGCACCATCACCACAAAGAATGGAAACCATGAGTTACTTGCTGCATCATCGGTCACCATTGGTCGGTGGCGCACAACTCCATGGACTTCTCGTCGATTTGTGTGCGTGACCAACGGGGGTCTGTACAAGAACAAGAATGTTGCACCGAGAGCCCATCCAAATGATGGGATGCTCGACATTGTTGAAGTATCTGCCGCGATGCCATGGAGACAACGAGCACAGTCGTATCAACGCGCCAGAACCGGAGATCATCTCCCGCATCCGTTGATTTCGGTCTCTCGTGGCACAGAGTGTGAATTTTCACTCGAGCATTCACGTGAAACCTTATGTGTCGACTTTCAACCAATTGAGAATTGGCTGTCTATTCGGGTCCAAATCATTCCCGATTACTGGCAGGTGATTGTCTAGTCACCTACGGTGTAGACATGCGCGCTTGGATACTGAACGAATCGCCCGGGTCTTATCAATTAGGTGAGGTTGAACCACCTCGTCCTCAGCCAGATGAAGTCGTCATTCGAGTCGTTGCGAGTGCTCTGAACCATATGGATATCTGGGTCACAAAAGGGATGCCTAAGCCGCCGTTGCCGCACATTCCCGGTTGCGATGCCACAGGTGTGGTCCATGAAGTCGGCTCGGAAGTCACATCGGTCTCAGTGGGCGATGAAGTCGTTGTCAATCCGGGCCTGTCACCGGTTGATGAAATTATTCGTCTCGGGAACAACTCTCCGATGGGGCCCGGTTTTCAGATCTGGGGCGAACACACACGAGGTGGTCATGGGGAATTTGCGGTGGTGGCTGCGCGAAACGTGCGTCCACGTCCACAGAATCGCTCGTGGCACGAATGTGCCGCGTTTCCACTCGCATACGTCACGGCTTTACGCATGTTGAATCGTGCTCGTCTCACAGCAGGAGAGACGGTGCTGATAGTGGGAGTTGGTTCTGGTGTTTCCAGTGCTGCTTTGGCTCTGTCCAAGTGGATGGGAGCTCGCGCCATTGTCACCAGTCGTGACCAACATAAAAGAGAGATGGCCATTGGCATGGGCGCAGACCTTGCGGTGGATTCCGAGCTGGACCGATGGAATGTAGAAGCTGACGTTGTCGTTGAAAGCGTGGGGCCTGCAACGTGGGACAAGTCGATGAGGTCTCTTAAACCAGGCGGACGACTTGTCGTTTGCGGTGGAACATCAGGCCCTGTGGCGGAAATTAATCTTCCACGTTTGTTTTTCAAGCAATACGAGATTATTGGTTCATCAATGGGAAGTTACGAAGAATTCGATCAATTGCTGACGCTTGTTGACGCTGGGCTCCCTATCGAGATCGACAGTGTGTATTCATTCGCCGAATATGAGTCTGCACTCGAACGACTTCGACAAGGTGCACATTTAGGAAAGATTGTTCTCGATCATGGACACACCAATGGCTAACGAAATCGATGCCATCAAAAAAGAAGCACTTCGCCGTATTGATGAGGTTGCGTCCTCGCTTGTCGATGTGAGTCATCAGATTCATGCTCACCCCGAGGAAAACTTTCAGGAGTATTTCGCATCTGAACTGCTGACAAGAACGGCAAGTTCGCACGACCTTCCTGTCGAACTGAACATGTTTGGATGCGAGACAGGATTTGCAGGTGATGTGGGAGATGGACCCACGGTGTGCATCATGAGCGAATACGACGCTCTTCCAGAAATAGGGCACGGATGTGGACACAATGTGATTGCCGCAGCTGGTCTTGGCGCCGCAATTGGACTAGCCCATGTCGCATCGGCTGCGGGCGGGAGACTGCGCTATTTGGGAACTCCCGCCGAGGAAGGCGGAGGAGGAAAGTTGGTAATGGCACAACATGGGGCACTCACCGACGTGGACGTCGCGATGATGGTGCATTCCGCCGACGCAGACTTGACGTCAATCGATGCAATTGCACTTCAGCAACTCGTCGTCGACTACCACGGACTGGCCAGCCATGCAGCTGCTGCGCCACAGGAAGGCCGAAATGCGCTCGATGCTGCCGTGTTGGGCTACATGGCGGTGGCCACTTTGCGTCAGCATATTTTGCCGACCGAGAGAATTCATGGCGTGTTTTTGCGTGGTGGAGACAAACCGAACATCGTGCCTCACGATGCATCGACACAGTGGTACGTGCGTTCGGACACCATGACGAGTCTTCAGGCACTTAAACCTCGTGTCTTGGCCGCATTGGAGTCGGGCGCGCATGCATGTGGGTGCACCATGACACATGAGTGGCAGGGGACTGCCTATGCAGACATGATCACGAACAATGCACTTGCTGCGTTGTACATCGACAATTCTGCGTCCCTTGGTCGACGCGTCACCGCACCCTCTCAGGGTCATCGCGTGGTGGGCAGCACTGACATGGGAAATATCAGTCACCTTGTTCCGTCGATTCATCCGATGATCGCTTCAGCGACACCTGGTACGTCGATTCATACTGTCGAATTCCAAAAGCAATCAATTAGTGCGATGGCTGACAAAGCAGTGATTGATGGAGCAAAGGCGATGGCACTGACCGCGATTGATTATTGGACATCGCCGACTGCTCAACGTGCAATTCGAGATGAATTTGAGCGGGTCAATCCAGATAAGGATGTCCTGTGATCAGTATCCCTCGGGGGCCGAATCCAGACTTCTAGGCTGACTTCTTGTGACGGTGTACGTTCCAGAGGAATTCACAGACCAAGAAGCCGACATTTTGCGTCGGTACTTCACCAACCTCGACCAGCCCGTATTTGCTCTCGTCAATCTTCCCGAAGTTGTGAAGGGAGCCCTGTTCGCTCGATACAGCCGTAGCCCACGCAGCCTTCGTCGTCTTTTCCTTGATGAGTTCGTGAACGACTTGGTGATCGATGGTGATCAGGCCGTTGACGCAACTGTCGGGGTTGATAGAGCAGAGTCGCTGTACGAAAAAGTCTTCGTCGAATACGGAGATGACTCCGTGGCCCAGTTGGGAGGAGTGCACCTGGCGTGTGAACAAGCCTCGAACATCTTGACCAAGATTCTCGAGTGGGGCCGATTGATGAGTTATCTCGAACAGTCCACGCGTTACATCGCATACGACGAAAGACTTGGCGGTCGCTACCGGTATTACCGCGATCCCGTGTTGCTGGCAGGAAAACACGGAACGCGGTACGTCGGAGACATGGACCGAATGTTTGATTCCTACAGTTCGTTGGCCAATGCAGTCACCGAGCATGTTCGAAAAACTGTTCCGAAACTCGACAGCGATAGTGACTTTGTCTACCGACAGGCAACTCGGGCGAAAGCTCTTGACGCGGTTCGCGGAGCACTACCTGCATCGTCTTTGTCCAACGTCGGTATCTATGCAAGCGGTCAGGCCTACGAGCAATTGTTGTTGCGCATGCGTGCTCACCCACTACCCGAAGCTCGTCAATACGCAGACATGATGTTGACAGAACTTCGCAAGGTGATTCCGTCTTTTCTCCGCCGAGTCGACGTGCAAGAGCGCGGCGTTGAATGGTCGAACTATTTAGAAACCAACTCCTCAAATATGACCTCTCTCGTAGAGGAATTATTTAGCGACTCCATTGCCTCCGATGTCGAAGAGGTGACGTTGGTGGACTTCGATCCAGATGGCGAGAACAAGTTGGTCGCTTCGGCTTGTTATGCCTATTCACATCTTCCCGAGTCACAGATCATCTCAAAAGTGGAAAAGATGAGCAGTGAGGAAAAGCGGACGATTCTGACCCAGTACGTCGGCGAGAGAAAAAACCGCCGACACAAGCCTGGACGAGCGTTCGAACGCACCGACTACAGATTCGACATCTTGTCTGACTACGGCGCCTTCCGCGATATGCAGCGTCATCGCCTGCTCACAATCGAATGGCAGCCGTTGACGCCGTATCACGGCTTCACGCGTCCAGACTTGGTGGATGCCGCAGGTATGACGGAGGTGTTTAACGACGTGATGGAGCGTTCTGCCTCGTTGTATGACTCGTTGGTCGGGGACCATCCCCATCAGGCCTCATACGCCGTCTCAATGGCCTATCGCATTAGATATGCGATGCAGTTCAACGCCCGCGAGGCGATACACATGCTCGAGCTTCGCTCCAGTCCCCAAGGACATCCCTCATATCGACGCGTAGCGCTCGAGATGCACCGACAAATCGCCGAAGTTGCTGGCCACCGAGCCATTGCAGACACCATGATTCACATGACCACAGAAGCACCCGAACTTGAACGACTTGATTCAGAAAGACGAGCAGAAGCACGTCGATCAGAGTCATAGCTTGTGACTAGCGTCACGAAGATGTACTAATTCGGCGACTATTCGTGCCTTGAGCCGATTTTGTGCCTAATATCCCGCCCCGAGCCTTGTTGCAGACGAAGGAGTCAAACGTGGCAAAAGATGACATTGATCCAGAAGAACTTGACGAAGAGATTGACCTCGAGGGAGACGACGACCTCGACAT
>JBEDHS010000059.1:0-15525 GCA_041173945.1 Actinomycetota bacterium | reverse complement strand
GGCGACAGGTTGGGTGTGTTGCAAAAATTGACTGTTGAACGTGAATCTCTCTACAAAGAGGTGGCCGACATGGTGATTGATGTGACAGAAAGGTCGCCCGAATCCGTTGTTTCACTCATAGTGAGTGCAGTCGAGGTTTCCTACGATGAGTAGTCAGATGCAAGTGAGTTCTTTGACGACTATGTGTCTCGATGTGGAATGGAATAGTGCCAGCGATGAATGAAATAGTCAATGTGCAAGTAGATCTTGGTGATCGATCATATGGAGTGCTCGTCGGTGCTGGTGCTCGACACCGAATCTCCGAACTGATTCCCGATGGTGTTCAGAGAGTCGCCATTGTTACCCAGGCAGGTGTTCCAAAATTTCTGCGTCCGCAACTGGACGGGGTGCGCACCTCGGTTCATCTCATCGGAGATGGTGAAGCACATAAAACTCTGTCAACAATTGAACGTCTGTGCTCTGAATTTGCTCAGCACGGCTTGACTCGCAAAGACGCGGTAGTTGCCGTTGGTGGAGGAATGGTCACAGACGTTGCCGGATTTGCCGCGGCGAGCTATCACAGAGGAATTGCAGTCATTCACGTTGCAACGTCGCTGCTTGCGATGATTGACGCAGCGATTGGTGGCAAGACTGGGGTAAATATCGCTGAGGGCAAAAACCTCGTAGGGGCTTTTTGGCAGCCATCAGGGGTTGTGTGTGATCTTGATGCGCTCGAGTCCTTGTCGGAACGAGAGATGCGTTGTGGTCTGGGCGAGATGGCCAAGTATCACTTCATTGTTCGTGAAAATCTCAATGAGATGCCGTTTGCGCAGAGGGTGGCTCGTTGTGTGGCAATCAAAGGTGAGATTGTTGCAGCCGACGAGCGCGAAGGTGGTATCCGTGCTTTTCTCAACTACGGCCACACTTTGGCTCATGCGATTGAGATAGAGACTGATTTTGCTGTCGCCCACGGTGAGGCAGTGGCGCTTGGGGTTCTGTTTGCAGGACATCTGGCAAAGACAATGGGTCGTATTGATGAGTCGCGTCTCGATGACCACTATCACGTGATCAGAGAGGTGTACGGACTCGAGATTGTGTTGCCGTATGGCATGCAGTGTGATGCCCTGATTGAGGCGATGAGGCGTGACAAAAAAGCACTCGATTCTTTAACATTTGTCCTTGATTCGGCTGATGGGCTTGAAGTTGTCCCTGGAATCACTGAACAGGACATTGCTCGGGCCTACGCAGAATTTGCCGCACGTAATAGTTAGTCCAACGACTACGGTACTTCTATGACCAGTGCGTCCATCCTTGTTCTGAACGGACCGAATCTCAATATGTTGGGCACCAGAGAGCCGGACATTTATGGTCGAGAGAGTCTTGACGATCACATGGCCGCAGTATCGGTGGCTGCGTCCACCCACGGTTTTGACACGGAGACCCTGCAATCGAATTCTGAGACTGAGCTTGTGTCCGCGATTCAGGCAGCCAGTGGAAAATTCGCTGCGATCATCATCAATGCGGGCGCGCTTACTCATTACTCGTGGTCTCTTCACGATGCATTGAGATCGTTTCCCGGTTCAGTGATTGAAGTTCATTTATCGAATCCATCTGCGCGCGAGGCTTTTCGACATACAACTGTGTTGGCGGGTGCTGTTGACGGTTCGATTTCAGGTTTTGGTGGGCTGAGCTATGTCCTGGCAGTTGAGGCAATTGCAGCTCTGTTGAATGCGTGAAGTGATCAACACATGACGTGCGCTCATCGATTGGAAAGATTCTGCGAGACACCAGGGTGTGTGGACGTACTGGTGACGCGAACCGAAGACATCCGTTGGTTAACTGGCTTTTCAGGAAGCACATCGCGTTGTCTCGTTCAGCGTGAGAAGAAGCGGGGCTTTTTGTTTGTAGACCCGCGTTATCTAGAGCGTGCTCGGCGTGAAGTAGCGCAGTGTGGAGCCGATATCGACGTCGTGTGTATTGCCTCGATATCGGAAATAGTCGACCGACTCAAGGATCTTGTCGATGGCGCACTCGGAGTAAATCCGCGACATGTGACAGCTGCATATATGCGCGAGTTGTCCTCGATTTTTTCTGTTGAAGACGAACAAGATCATTTAGACACACTTCGTCGAGTCAAAGATGTTCATGAAATTGCGATGATGGAACGTGCCGCACACATCGCAGACGCTGCATTGCAGTCCGTTGTTGCCGACGGTGTGGTGGGGAAGACCGAGAAGCAAGTTCGCAACCAGTTGGAATATTTCATGCGAATGTCTGGTGCCGACGGTGTCTCATTCCCCACAATTGTTGCAACAGGGGAAAATGGTGCAATGCCACATCATGAACCAAGTGATGCTGTGATTGAAAGTGGTCACGGAGTGGTGATTGACATGGGTGCCGAAGTTGGCGGATATCGCAGTGATATGACCCGAACAGTCTTGGTCGGGAAGGTGAGCGAGGAATATCGCACCATGTATGAGCTTGTGAAGCGGGCCCAGCAAGTGGGTGTGGATACGGTGCGCGCTGGAGTTGAGGGCTCACAAGTCGATGGCGCGGTGCGGGCAGTCTTTGCCGATGCGCAATGTGAGCACGAATTCACTCATGGAACTGGTCATGGAATTGGCTTGTACATCCATGAAGTGCCCATTCTTTCCCCCCGTTGTTCGGAGGTTTTGCAGGCTGGCGAAGTGGTGACAGTGGAACCGGGGCTCTATCGTGGAGGAGTTGGCGGCGTCAGGATCGAAGATCAAGTCGTTGTCACCGACACAGGTTGTCGCACTCTCACGTTAACTCCCAAGGAATTGTCATGCCCGCAATCACCACAAATGATCTGAAGAACGGAATCACCCTCGAGTTGGACAACGGTTTGTTCACCGTTGTTGAGTTCCAACATGTGAAGCCTGGAAAGGGTGGTGCATTCGTGCGAACCAAGTTGCGCAATCTTCGGAACGGAAATGTTTTCGAAAAGACATTCAATGCCGGAATTCGCGTTGAACAAGCAATTTTAGATAAGCGCGACATGCAGTTTCTCTACAAAGATGGCAACGACTTCGTCTTCATGGACACAGAGTCCTACGATCAGTCCCACATCTCGCCCGAAGCGCTCGGCGACGCATCGGATTACCTTGTCGAACAGGCCATGGCAATCATCGCTTACTACAACGGCGAGATTGTCACTGTGGAAATTCCCGCATCGGTCGAACTGACGGTGACCGAAACCGAGCCAGGCGTGCAAGGAGACAGAGTCTCTGGAGCAAAGAAGCCAGCAACACTCGAGACAGGAAAAGTGATTCAGGTGCCGTTGTTTGTCAATGTCGGCGACAAACTCAAAGTCGACACTCGCTCCGGCGACTACATCACGCGCGTCTAATGGCGGTCGAATCAGATACGTATCGCCCAAGCGATGATCGCACTGACGCCCGAGAGCAGGCAATCATGTTGTTGTACGAGTCAGAACAACGTTCTGCTCTCTCCACTGATCTATTGAAAGAACGTGGCGTCGTCTCTGAAGAATTGACTCAGTTCTTGCTCGAAGGAGTTGAGGCCCACCGCTCCGGCATCGATGAGAAAATCGTCGAGCATGCTCGTGGTTGGGTGCTTGAGCGAATGCCCGCACTTGACCGTGCGATTTTGCGTCTTGCAATTTTTGAACTCATCGGTCGCCCGGATGTCCCTGTTGCAGTGGTCATCGACGAGGCAGTCGAATTAGCCAAACGTTTCTCGACTGATGACTCTGGTCGATTTGTCAACGGCGTTCTTGCCTCAATCGCAAAGCAGGTGCGCGCTCCAGACGCGTAAGGCAGACATGACCGAGTCGCCCGTCATTCCTCGTCTTGTGGCACGTAGCCAAGAAAAGATGAGAACAATCTCTGGATGGGGTTGGGCGATGTTCGCTCTCGCATTTGCCCATGCCCTCTGGATGTCATGGCTTCAAGTGGACACTCACTTGGGCTTGGGAACCTTTGCCTACGACGTAGGTCTGTACGACCAAGGCATCTGGCTGTTGTCACGGGGGGAAGCCCCTTTTGTCACCTTGATGGGACGAAATCTTTTGGGTGACCACGCCTCTCTTATTTTGTTTTTGGTCGTCCCATTTTTTTGGATTGTCCCTGGCACTGCAACATTGTTGGTGATTCAAGCATTCGTCATCGCGGCCGGAGCGATACCGACGTATCTCTTTACTCGTCGGGTGCTTGGCTCCGGAGCAATGGGTTTTGCGGCAGCATTTCTGTGGTTGGCAAATCCAGCGGTCAATGGAACGGGAATGGAAAACTTTCATCCCGACTCGTTTCTCGGTCTCTTCATTCCACTTGCCTTGTACGCAGCGTTTGCCGAAAAGTGGAGATTGTTTGCGGCCGCGGTTGTTCTTGCGGTGTTGGTGAAAGAAGATGTTCTCTTAGTGATGGTGCCCCTCGGTCTGTACGTGGCATGGAAATTTGATCGAAAGAGAGGATTGATCGCAGCTGGCGTGTCAATTATCGCCACCATCTTGGGCATGTTCGTTTTGATGCGTTCACTGATCGGGGTGCCCACCAGAAACGAGTGGCGTATTCCTTTTGGTGGCGTGTCTGGTTTTATTAAGGAAACATTTACCAATCCTGTGGCTGTCATACGACATTTGTTTTCTGGTGACCGACCGTTGTATCTGTTTCAGATGTCGGCTCCATTCGCCGGACTTTTTCTTTTGTCGCCATCTTTGATGTTGGTGTCGATACCGGTGATTCTCTCCAACATTGTGAGCACCTTTTGGTATCAGCAGAGTATTCAGTATCACTATTCGTTGGTTGCGGTTCCCGCCTTGCTCTTTGCGACCGTATTGGCCATCAGGAGTCTGGGTCCTCGTTTCGGACGATTCGCAATGCTGGTGACGTGTTGTTTCACATTGGTGACTTCGTATTCGTGGGGACAGCATTCCTTGGCTGCCGAACCACGAGCAACATTGGGCGCACAAGCACCCATTGCGGTATCGGCTCGCGAGATCATCACATCGATTCCCGATGACGCGGTCATTTCTGTCTTTGATCCGCTCGTGACGTTCTTGGCACACCGTAAAGAGGTCTATTTCTTCCCGAATCCATTTCGTGCTCTGTACTACGGCGTCGATGGCTCTTTGGAAGGCACTCGGCTTCCCGCTGCGGATCGTGTCGAATATGTCGTGTTGCCCAGAAACCTGAACGATGAGTTGAGATGGGATTGGTCGCTAGTGAGTTCTGACTTTGTCGAGATTGATTCCAACGAGTTCTGGCAGGTGTTCCGGCGTAAATAGACACGGACCACCTCGTTCGATATACTTCTCACGACCGTAAAACGAGTCCTGTGAGGCTCGAACGGAAGGACAACATGAAAATTTCATTAGAGGAACCTAGGCGCCCTGGTTGCGGCGCTTTTTTTGTGCCATATGTAGGAACTTGCCGGTTCGGGTGAGCGTGATGTCGGAGCGCAGCGTCACCGTGATGACCGCCGATGACGTGTCGCGGGCGATTGTTCGTATTGCCCATGAGATTGTGGAACGAAATCCTGATCTGTCAGATGTGGTAATTGTGGGAATGCAGACCGGCGGGACATGGATTGCTCGCCGTCTCACCGACACAGTGAATCGCATCGTGGACACTTGCGATGTTGCCTATGGCGCAGTCGACATCTCGATGTATCGAGATGATTTCAGTCTTCGCCCCGTGGTCTTGTCGGCTCCCACAGATATTCCCTGTGACCTCACCGCAAAAACTGTGGTGCTCGTCGATGATGTGTTGTTCACCGGTCGCACCGTCCGTGCAGCCCTCGAAGCTCTTAATGATCATGGTCGTCCACGTGCTGTTCAGTTGGCCATCATGGTCGATCGGGGACACCGAGAATTGCCAATTCGTCCCGATTATGTGGGAAAGAACATTCCCACTCAATTCACAGACGATGTCACAGTCGGCCCTGACGGGGTCATCATTTCGGGTGGCGGGAAATGAAACATCTCATCTCCACCAAAGATCTATCCGTCGACGAGATTGTCGGCATTCTCGACATCGCCGACCATATGGCGAAGGTCAACGCTCGGCAGTTGCCTAAAGTGCCGGCACTGCGCGGCAGAACAATTGCAAGTGTGTTCTTTGAGGACTCAACTCGCACCCGTCTCAGTTTTGAAACTGCCGCCAAGAGGCTTTCGGCTGACGTGATGACATTCATGGCTGCGCAATCGAGTCTGAATAAAGGCGAGTCTCTGCGCGACACGATCGAGACGTTGTCGGCAATGGGTATTGATGCACTCGTGATTCGTCATAAATCGAGTGGTGTACCACTTCAAGCATCACAGTGGACCTCTGCGTCGATCATCAATGCTGGCGACGGCTGGCATCAACATCCCACTCAAGCACTTCTTGATGCGTACACAATCACGCGTGAGTTTTCCTCGACACACTCACTACAAGGTCGAGCGATTGCCATCGTCGGAGATATCAAGCATTCTCGAGTGGCACGGAGCAATATCGATGTGTTCACGCGCCTAGGTGCGACCGTGATCGTTGTTGGCCCACAGGCCTTGTTGCCATCCGATATTGATTCGTGGGGTGTTGAAGTGCGACACACGATTGATGATGTGATCACTGAAGTGGATGTGTTGTACATGCTGCGCATGCAGAAAGAGCGAATGGATCGCTCTGTGATTGCAGGTTTGAGTCACTACAACGATCTGTTTTCTCTCACGTCTGCGCGAGCACAAGAGATGAGACACGGTTCGATCTTGATGCACCCAGGGCCCATTAACAGAGGTGTTGAACTGATGGTTGATCCGTCCGATGTGCCGGGATCGCGGATATTGCAGCAAGTAGCGAACGGGGTAGCGGTGAGAATGGCGGTGTTATTCACCTTGTTGGGGAATGGGTCGATGGCATCGCTTGGTTCCGGGGCAGAACAATGACGAGTCAATCGATTGTGATCAAGGGCGGAACAATTGTCAATCGGGATCGGGTGTTCACAGCCGATGTTCTGATCATCGACGGACAGATCGCCGAGGTCGGCTCTGATCTGACGGGCGATCGCATCGTGGATGCAACGTCGATGTATGTGTCGTCAGGTTTTGTGGACTTGCACACACATCTGCGTGAGCCAGGCAAAGAAGAAGCCGAAACAATTGAGACGGGATCTCGTGCAGCAGCCCTTGGCGGATACACCGCTGTTGTCGCGATGCCAAACACAGATCCCACACAAGACAATGTCGCAACAATTGAATTCGTTGCAGAGCAGGGTCGAAAAGCTGGTCTGTGCGAAGTGAAGCCTTCGGGCTCAATCACTGTAGGGCGGCTTGGCCGTCAGGTTTCCCCCATTGGGGAATTGGCGCGCGCGGGTGTCTCGCTGTTCACAGATGACGGCACGGGTGTTCAAGATGACATGGTGATGTATCGCGCTTTGATGCTTGCCAAGGAGGCTGGAGTTGTGTTGGCGCAACATTGCGAAGTGTCGGCCTTGACCAACGGTGCTGTGATGAATGAGGGAAGTTGCTGTTCGCATATGGGAGTGCCGGGTTGGCCAGCAGAGGCCGAAGAACAAATGTTGCGGCGAGATCTTGATCTTGTTCGTCGTACCAGTGCCCCCATGCATTTTCTGCATCTGTCGACCGCGGGAAGTGTTGAACTTGTGCGTCAAGCAAAAAAAGAAGGCTTACCCATCACCGCTGAAGTCACTCCGCATCACATCTCTCTGCGTGAGGACTTGTTGCTCGGTTTCAATCCACTCTTTAAAGTCAACCCTCCGCTACGCACCGCTGTAGACATCGACGCACTAAATGCAGGCATCCTCGATGGAACCATTGACGCTGTTGCCACTGATCACGCACCACACGCTGATCACACCAAAGAGGTTCCACTTGATGAGGCGCCGCCAGGGATGCTGGGGCTGGAGACAGCTTTGGGTGTTGTGTGCACCGCGGTCACAGGTGATGTACAGAAAATTGCATCACTGATGTCCTGGAATCCGGCACGAATCGCACGAGTCGATGCACGTCATGGTCGAGATATCGCACCAGGCGAGCCAGCCAATATCGCAATCTGGGATACCACAACTGTGTGGACAGTTTCTCGGGATCTTTTGGCTAGTCGTAGTCGTAACACTCCGTATCACGGAATGGAATTGCGTGGAAAAGTTCATCACACCGTGTTCAACGGTGAAGTTGTTGTTCACAATGGAAAGGCACAAAAGTGACTACTGGTATTTCTGAAATCGCACTTGTCTTGGAAGACGGTTCCATATTCGAAGGTGAGGCGATTGGCCATGTGCCAGAAAATGGTATTGCCGTTGGCGAAGTTGTCTTCAACACGACATTGACGGGGTATCAAGAGGTCGCTACGGATCCGTCGTATGCCGGTCAAATCATCACGTTCACGACCTCACATATTGGTAACTACGGAGCAACGGTTATTGACAACGAATCTCGTCGCACTTTTGCCCGCGGTGTCATCGTGCGCGATCTTGCACGTCGACACAGCAATTGGCGAAGTGAAATGAGCCTGGACGACATGTTGAAGAAGTATCAACTCCCGGGAATCGCCGGAATTGATACGCGGCGCCTGACTCGACTCTTGCGAGACAGTGGTTCATTGCGGGGTGCCTTCGGTACTGCTGACCAAAAGAGTCTCTTGACTGCCGCACAATCCGATCCTGGGACAAGTGGGATTGATTTGGTGTCACAAGTGACAACACAAGAAAAGTACACCTACGGCGATGGGCGTTTTTCCGTCGTGGCGTACGACTTTGGAATCAAGTCGACGATCCTTCGGTGTTTGTCTGAGATCGCAACGGTGACTGTGGTGCCAGCCCATACAACTGCGGCTGAAGTTCTTGCGATGTCGCCTGATGGGGTGTTTTTATCGAATGGACCTGGTGATCCAGAGATGGTGCGCGATGCATCAACAAACATTCGTCAGATTGTGGAAGCAGGCGTACCCACCTTTGGAATCTGTCTCGGACATCAGTTGTTGTCGCGCGCGTTTGGCGGCCACACCTTTAAGTTGCCTTTTGGTCATCACGGCGGCAATCATCCCGTTCGAAATCTGCGCACGGGCGCGGTGGAAATAACAAGCCAAAATCACAACTTTTGTGTTGACCCCGATTCGTTGTCCGACGTTGCCGAAATTACTCACCTCAACCTCAATGACAACACCAATGAAGGAATGAAGTTGAAAAAATATCGGGCGTTCAGCGTGCAGTACCACCCTGAAGCGGGGCCTGGTCCACACGACAGTCGTTATCTCTTTGCCGAATTCGCAGAACTTATGGAGACTCGCTAATGCCACGCCGTAATGACATTCACAACATTTTGATTATCGGCTCAGGTCCGATCGTCATCGGTCAAGCATGCGAGTTTGATTATTCAGGAACACAAGCATGTCGTGTGTTGAAATCTGAAGGGTACAGAGTGGTGTTGGCCAATTCGAATCCCGCCACAATCATGACGGATCCCGACTTTGCCGACCGCACATATATCGAACCTTTAACCCCGGAAATTCTCGCGAAGATTATTGAGCGAGAAAAACCTGATGCTGTTCTGCCGACACTGGGTGGCCAGACAGGCTTGAACTTGGCGATGGCGCTCTATGAACAAGGACTGGTTGGTGTTCCAGGAACACCAGAACTTATTGGCGCCAATGCGGAAGCAATCGCGACGGCAGAAGATCGTGACAAGTTCAAACAAGCGATGATTGAAATCGGTCTAAACGTTCCACGAAGCGGAATTGCCCACGACATGGATGAAGCACACCGCGTGTTGACTGAGATTGGTCTGCCGGTCATTATCCGTCCCGCCTACATCCTCGGAGGTCGAGGAACAGGAATCGCCAACACCGTTGAAGAGTTTGAAAAAATTGCTCGCGATGGGTTAGATGCGAGCCCGATTCGCGAAATTTTGATTGAGACGTCAATTGTCGGGTGGAAGGAATACGAACTTGAAGTGATGCGAGACCGTGCAGATAACTGCGTGATCATCTGCAGCATCGAAAACTTCGATCCCATGGGTGTGCACACGGGTGACTCGATCACCGTTGCGCCTGCTCAAACTCTGTCAGATGTTGAATATCAAAGAATGCGTGATGCCGCGTTGGCGTGTATCCGTCGCGTCGGGGTGGAAACCGGTGGATCGAATGTGCAATTCGCACTTAATCCGGCCAACGGCGAGATGGTGGTTATCGAGATGAACCCACGCGTGTCTCGTTCGTCAGCGTTGGCATCGAAAGCAACAGGATTTCCGATTGCAAAGATCGCTGCCAAATTGGCTGTGGGATACACCCTGGATGAAATTCCGAACGACATCACCAAGATGACCCCTGCCAGCTTTGAGCCAACCATTGACTATGTCGTCACGAAGATTCCTCGCTGGGCTTTTGAAAAACTCCCCGGGACGTCTGGCATCTTGGGAACGCAAATGCAAAGCGTTGGTGAAGCAATGGCCATTGGCCGCACCTTTCCTGAAAGTCTTCAAAAAGGATTACGTTCGTTAGAGCAAGGACGATTGGGCTTGAACTGTGATGCAGGCGAGGCTTTGTATCTGAAATATGACAATGACGCATTATTGAAAAAAGCTGCAATACCCACACCGGATCGAATCTTTGAAGTAGGAGAGGCACTGCGTCGCGGTATCTCTGTTGAGTCTGTCCATGATGCGACAAAAATCGATCCCTGGTTTCTTGACCAAATGCAAATGATTATTGATGAGCGTCAACAACTAGAAGGTAGGTCGCTAGAGACATGGTCTCGCTCGGAGATGAAACGTGCAAAGCGACTGGGCTTTTCCGATGGCCAGTTGGCCTACATTGCCGGTACAGATGAAGACACGGTTCGCCGTCAACGCGAATCTCTGGGCATTGTTCCCACATATAAAACTGTCGACACATGTAGTGCTGAATTTGCTGCTGAGACTCCGTATCACTATTCGACATATGAAGATGAGAACGAAGTGCGCCCGTCGTCACGGCCACGTGTGATCATTTTGGGATCTGGCCCGAACAGAATTGGTCAAGGAATTGAATTTGACTATTGCTGTGTTCACGCAAGTTTTTCTTTGCGAGATGCGGGTTATGAGACGGTAATGGTCAACTGCAACCCTGAAACAGTCTCGACCGACTACGACACGTCGGATCGGTTGTATTTTGAGCCGTTAACTCGTGAAGATGTTTTGAATGTGATTGCCGCTGAAACACACGCCGCCGGTGGAGTGCCGCCCAAGGTAATCGTCAGTCTTGGTGGACAAACTCCCTTGAAACTCTCAGGCCTTATTGACCCTGCTCTCATTGCAGGAACTTCGCCACATTCAATCGATGTGGCTGAAGACCGAGAGAAGTGGAATCAACTCTGTGAACAACTCTCCATTCCACAACCTCCCGGTGGCACCGCCGTTACTGTGAGCGAGGCACAGACAATTGCATCTCGTGTCGGATTCCCGGTTCTGGTGCGACCAAGTTATGTGCTGGGTGGACGCGCAATGCAGATTGTGCACGACCAAGACGCTTTGGCACGTGCGATGCAGCAGATGGCAACGGATGGAAGTTTGGGCAAAGAGGGTGGTTTGTCGGCTGAGCGCCCGGTGTTGATCGACCGCTTCTTGGAAGACGCCACTGAAGTAGATGTTGATGCGATTCGTGATGCGACAGGCGAGGTGTTAATTGGTGGCGTGATGGAACACGTCGAAGAAGCTGGTGTTCACTCAGGTGACTCAGCATCTGCGATTCCACCGCAAACGTTGCCTACGTGGGTGGTGGAAGTCATCAAGGCCTACACCACATCAATTGCCAATGCCCTCGATGTTCGTGGGCTTATCAATGTTCAGTACGCGGTGCTGGGGACAACGGTGTACGTCATCGAAGCAAACCCTCGCGCGTCGCGAACCGTTCCGTTTGTGGCAAAGGCAACGGGGGTTCCGTTGGCGAAAGTCGCAAGTCGTGTGATGTTAGGTGCGACCCTTGCAGAACTCAGACATGAAGGATTGTTGACTGATCCCGTCGAAGGTGGACATGTTTCAGTAAAAGAAGCGGTGATGCCGTTTAATCGATTCCCTGAAGTTGATACCGCACTTGGACCAGAGATGCGTTCCACCGGCGAGGTCATGGGAATAGATCGAACCTTCGGGAAAGCATTTGTTAAATCGCAAACTGCTGCAGGAACGGTCTTGCCCACCGAGGGCATGGTGTTTTTGTCTTTGAACGATGGTGATAAACCCGCCGGTCTTGTTGTTGTTCAACGATTGCGAGAACTTGGACTGGGAGTCGCGGCAACCACCGGTACGGCTGAGTATCTGGCCAAGTTCGATCAACCCGTAGATCTTGTCGTCGGAAAATTGTCCGAAATCGAAAACACGTCACTCGATAATGCAGTTGATCTCGTGGCACAAAAACGCATCAGTTTTGTGGTCAATACGCCACATGGTCGTGGTTCACGAGAAGATGGTGAGGCGATTCGCAAGGCAGCCAATACTCATCGCATTCCCGCCGTCACCACTGTGGAAGCTGCACTTGCTGCAGTAATGGGTTTGTGGGAACAACGCAATACCGAAATTGAAGTTCGGTCGCTGCAGGAGTATCACGGTCGATGATGGTCAGTCGCCGCAGAGCTCGGTCATTGGACATGTTGGGTCCTGTGTCGGTGGGTGGCGTCTCCCTTGTTAATCCATTCATGACTGCGTCGGGAACCGCTGGGCATGATGTCGAACTTGGCGCGTATATGCCGCTACATCGACTCGGTGCGACAACTGTCAAGAGTTTGTTTCACATCGAATGGGAGGGTAATCCGCCTCCTCGAGTGCACACCGCGCGCGCAGCGATGATGAATGCGGTGGGTCTTCAAGGCCCGGGAGTACGACACTGGATTGATCATTCACTTCCCAAACTTGAGTCGGCCGGTGTGGTCGTTGTCGCCAGTATCTGGGGACGCACAATCAATGAATATCGCGAGGCAACACAGATGTTGCGTGAAGTGGGAGACAGAATCGCAGCGATTGAAGTGAATTTGTCGTGTCCAAATTTGGAGGGTCGAAGTGGAATCATCGCCCACGATGCAGATCTGTCACGCCAGATCATCGCGGCGGTATCAGCAGTATCGGTAGTGCCGGTGTGGGCCAAGCTCAGTGCCAACACAGACCGCATTGTTGAGATTGCCCACGGTGTCGTCGAAGGGGGAGCAAGAGCGTTGACTTTGGTGAACACCATGTTGGGTCTACAGATTGATGTCACAACGGGGCGTCCCACCCTGGGTAATGGAGGCGGTGGGCTTTCTGGCCCAGCAATTCACCCCATTGCCGTGCGCGCGGTCTTTGATGTTCGGCGCGCATTTCCCGATGTTGACATTGTCGGAGTGGGGGGCATTCGCACAGGCGTCGACGCGATTGAAATGATGATGGCTGGTGCCAACGCCGTACAAGTAGGAACCGCCTCTTTTGCTGACCCAAGTTCAACATGGAAGATTGCTTGCAGTGCGGCCAGGCTCATGGAGCGTCGTGGTTATCAATCATGGTCCGATGTCGTGTCGGTGTCTCACCGGTGACATGGTGATGTTGTTGACGACTGGGTTGCCTGAACATTGTGATGAGGCAGACGTAGGATTTCTTTATGGATACCCGGTCTCGTGACCTTGAGACAATTTCGCACATCCGATCATCTCGTCACGATGCTGTCGAACGTTCACGCGCGGGAAATCTTTCATCCGTTCTTGATTCGATCAACGAATACGAACGATGTGTGTACGTCGTGAAGTTGCTGGACGTGCATCCCGCATTAGGCAAGGTTCGTGGGAGACGGTTGCTCAGTTCCCTTGGTGTTTCGCAATTTGACTGTGTGTCTGATTTGTCGCCAGAGACAAAGAGTGCAATTTTGCGTGAAGTGGGGGAGCGCTCGTGAGTGACGCGCTGATTGTGATTGTGTCTGGGCCAGGGGGCGCGGGAAAAGGAACAATCGTTCAAGAACTCGTTCAACGTGACCCGCAGTTGTGGTTGAGTCGTTCATGGACGACGCGCCACCAACGTGACGGTGAAAGCGATGAAGCATATGTTTTTGTGCAGCGTTCTGAATTTGAATCGCGTATTGCTGACGGAGGATTTCTCGAGTGGACAGAGTTCCTTGGAAATCTCTACGGCTCACCTATGCCCAATGTGGGAGATGGTCGCGACATAGTTTTAGAGATCGAACTCAACGGCGCACAACAAGTGAAAAAGACCCACCCCGATGCGATCTTGGTTTTTGTTCGTCCACCGTCTCGCGAAGAACAACAGCGTCGACTTCAAGGTCGTGGCGACCCCGAACACCACGTCATCGAACGTCTGAAAAAGGCCGAGGACGAAGAGCGTGAAGGGGCAAAAATCGCCGACATGGTGGTTGTCAATGATGATTTGGACCGCGCCGTTGGTGAGATTGAGGGAATCATTCGTGCTGCTCGGGCAATACGCCGATAGCCTTGGGGCGACTTCGGAGGTCTTCTATGTCCCGTCAAAATGACTCCATGATTTATCCACACATCGAGACTCTTCTCGACCGTGTTGATTCCAAATTCAGCTTGGTGACTTTGGCCTCGTATCGCGCTCGTCAAATCAATTCGTACTTCAACCAACTGGGAGAAGGTTTGGGTCACATGGTGCCACCACAGGTGTCGTCTGTTGCTCGTAAGCCGTTGTCAATTGCTTTTGAAGAAATCGCAGCCGACAAGATCGTCAAAGTGGAGCGTTTACCGTACGACGAGATGGAAGCTGAAGCCGCTGAATTGTTCGGTGAACTATCAGAAGATTCCGATGTTGCCGACGATGTGAACGACTCCGATGAGGCCGACGCTCAATAGCAGCCGAGTCGCGCTGCATTGCCCCTCGACACTGTTGTATGAATTCCGTTCGAGGTAAAAAAATTGTTCTCGGTATCTCTGGCGGGATAGCGGCGTATAAATCGGTCGAAGTTCTGCGTCGTCTTGTTGACGCTGGAGCCCATGTTGCTCCCATCATGACAGCCGATGCTCATCGCTTTATTGGACCCGTCACAGTGTCTGCGTTGGCGTCTGAGCCGGTGCACACAAGTTTGTGGGATGACGCATCTCCCATTCCTCACACACGACTTGGTCAAAATGCCGACCTTATTGTGGTTGCTCCAGCGACTGCGCGAGTGTTATCTGCATACGCATCGGGATACTCCGATGACTTGCTCACCGCAACATTGATTGCAACCCGTGCGCCAGTTGTCGTCTGTCCTGCCATGCACACCGAGATGTGGGAGCACCCATCTGTTGTTGACAATATTGCTCTTTTGAAATCTCGAGGAGTCGTTGTTGTCGAGCCCCAATCGGGACGACTGGCTGGTGGAGACGTGGGAACGGGTCGATTGGCCGATCCGGACACCATCTGTGCATCTATCGATGCGGTTTTGGGAGCGGCACATGATCTTGCGGGGGTATCGGTTGTCGTCACCGCCGGAGGCACGCGTGAGCCGATCGATGCGGTTCGCGTGATTGCGAATCGGTCAAGTGGAAAACAAGGCGCAGCGATTGCCGAAGTTGCACATCAACGTGGAGCCCATGTCACCTTGATCACCACAGCCGATCGTC
>JBEDHS010000058.1:0-25381 GCA_041173945.1 Actinomycetota bacterium | reverse complement strand
GTAGTCTGCCCTATAGTGTCTACAAACGTAGACAGAAAAGGACAACGTTATGACAGAGAAATTGGCAGGATTAGTCGTTCCAGTACTGGAGCCCTTGGGTTACAAGCGGGGATGGGGGATGTCCACCGTGGCCCGTATTCGGGAGGAGATCCCCGAAGATCTGGGTCGCTTGACCCTTCGTCAGGAAGACATCAACTCGGTGTTGGCCTGTGGGGGATTGTGGCAGGGCAAGGAGGTTTCAAGTGACTTCCCGGCTCACATGTTCATGTTGCGACGTGACCTCGTGGTCCGAATCGCAAAGGAATATCTAGAAGCCGCAGTGGTGGGCGAGGCGCTATTGCCGATGCCGTTTGTGCGACAGTTCCTGCGCAATGAGGCGAACTTCGACCCGTTGACGGCAACGTGGCTGTTCTTGCAGAACGAGTTTGAGCGAGCCGAACTTGAAGGTGAATTGGCAATGTGTATTGCTCATCTGGTGGAGACATGGCCACAGATTCTTGATGGCTCACAAATCACTTTGGGGCCAGTGGTGGAAGACATCGCTATTGGTGATGTTGTGCTTCATGTCGACACAGTCGACATCACGTATGGCGATCATCGCCTTGGTGTGGAAGTGAATTGGCCAGGCTCGGTATTGGTGCGCCTCGTCCCAAACATTGCAACACCACGTGACCTAGAAGAAATGGCGCTAGGCGCTTTGGTGCATGGCATTGCAACTGGGTGTCCGCCACAGCGGCTCGTGGTGTGGGGTCTGCAGTCAGGCAAAGGCATCGGCATGGACGTTGAACGCGACTGGTTAGAACTCGCGATCGCGAGCACGCAGTTAGCAACACAAGCAATCGGTGATATCCGAAATGATCGTGGCGTTGTGGTGCAAGGCGGCGAGCATTGCACGCAATGTCCATTTAGTGATTCATGTGATGTGAGCGAGGCCGACGACTATCCGTTCTGAAATGTCACTCATCATTTTTAAACGCAACATTGAAAAACACAGTGCGAATTTAATTGCGATAACTCTTGACATCGCAGAGAACAAAAAGTCGCGATTGTTCCGCCGGAACGGCACAACGTTATGGCACACTGTTCTTCAACGTCATGACGACACATTCGGCACTTGTGCCGATGTCATGCATTCAACTTCCATTGTTTTGTCAGTGGACACATTGTGCGGATGGCATCGGGCGACACGAACCGGAAACACACAAAGTGTGCTGTCAAGATTTATCCAAACTCTTGGGGTTTGCTATCAGCGTGCTGCGGTTTGTGCAGGTGCATATGGAATCTGACGAACCAGTACGTACCGCCGAGGTCTTGGAGATTGTTCTCCCGTTGGTCGTGATGCGTTATCCCGCAGAGAGTGGCACAGCAGAAAAGTGTGCGAAAACTATTCGTCAGGCGCTGAATTATTTCCTGCACAATGGCGCTGAACTCATTGAGCACATCACCCCGGAGATGGTTGATGATTTCTTATGGCTGGGTACTCACCGTCGCGAGTACAAGGAACCATCCTCGGCCACAGCAGCAAATAGACAGTGGGCCTTACGAGTCCTATTCGAGCTACTGCGTGAGATGGGTGTGTGGGATGGACCTGACATGACGGGTGACTCCATCGACCGAGAACACGGTCGTTCAAGTCGACCGGCAACGCCCGATGAAATTGAACAGATCCAGATCATGGCAACAAACGTGTTGGTGCCAAGCGGTGATGAATTACTCCTTGCTTTGGCGCTATGCGGTGGAAGCGCTAGCGAGATATCAGTGGTATGTCGAGAAGACATTGACCTTGATGAGGGCGAAATCCATTTTGTCGGTGTTAGTGAGCGTGTTAATCGCATTCCCGAGTGGTCACAACATGTGTTTGAGGAGACCGTCACGCGCCTTCCTGAGAGCACACCTCTTGTTGTACGGCCAGGTTTGCCGCTTGCACGCGCAACACAATCAGTTACCACGCGGTTGAACAACCTCATGAAACGCGCTGGCTTTAGCCGCGTTTCAGACATGACCGGTGTATCAATCCGTTTGGGAGCCGCACAACAGATTCTGGCTACAGAGGGTCTTGAAGCAGCAGCCAGATTTCTTGGAAATCAATCACTTGATCTCACCGCGAAATCATTGCGTTATGACTGGTGGGCTCAAAACTAAATGTCGCGTAGGAAGGAACGCCGACCGCAACGTAAGCGGGTGATTGGAGCTGATCCAGTTCCTGTCTCGGCGTTGGCTGTCCATGATGGTGATACCACTGAAGAAGCTCGAGTTGACGGATTCTCAGGAAGTGGCGAAGTTCGTGCTCCACGTAAACGCACGAAACATACCGAGCCATTGTCGTTGTCCATAGTTGAGTTCGCCGGTTTGTATGCAAGCCTTGCTGCACTGTGGGATATGTCCGCACAGTATGAACAACAACTCATAAAGAACAGAGGCGCTGGACGCCAGTGGGAGTGCTCAGTTGCAGACGTCATGGTGTATCAGTTGTTGATTAATCAACTTCGATCAGCGCGAGCTGTTGACCGTTTTCTTCAAGATCCTCGCAACTGGAAATACATCTGTCAGCAAGTTGAAAAGGCATTTCCCAATCACCCGGAGCGCAGACTGAGCAACGAGTCACCAACGCGCTTTCAATACATACGTATGTTGAAAGCTCTCGTTGCGCGTATACCTGGATTTCATGAGCAACTGCGTAGTGGTGTGACTGATGCTGTAGTGAATGCTGCAAAACATGCAGGTTGTGGGCAAGACAAGGCGTCGCTCACACATCCCTCAAAGATGAACATGATGATGGGGGATGCCACGTGGGAGCAATCTCTCTTTAATGGGATCAATGGTCGGCCCTATACGCATCAATACACAGGTGAAATATGCATCGCACGGGGAGATCCGGATGCAAAGCCGTTTCATCGCGAAGGATCTGCGCCTGGAAATTATTTCGTATCAGTAATTGCCCGCACGGAGCACCCGCATGAGAGGTTCATTCTGGACTCTCAATACAAACCTGATGGTGTCAGTGATGGAACGGTGTTCACAAACATGGCACTCGGGTTGCTGAATCGTTTTGATCGCATGCAAGGCGTTGTCTATGACATGGCATTAAAGAGCGAAGATCAGGACCGTATTGGCGCAACAGGTCGACATGTGCTGTGCAAGGTCACACGAACCAAGAGTGGGCGAGTGCGTTCGGAAGTGATTGGTAATCACAAGTTCGTGGGCAGTGGGTCACACTTCTATCAAGATGTGCACTCCGTAGATGGTTGCCCTGTTATTGAAGTGGTGGACATTGATGGGAAAAAGCATCTTGTTCCATTAACTCGAAAGCAGTCCAAACTGAATGGCACACGAATGTATAACCATTTTGAGGTCCCAGACCACCCGCTGGTTCCATTGTCAAAACGTGGTGCTACAGCATGGATCCGTGTATTCAGTTCTCAAGATGATCTTGATGCTGGGAAACCTCGTCCACGTTTTATCCGGTCAATCCCGTTAAATGATCCTGACTTTGATCGCCTCTATGGGTTACGCGAAGACACCGAATCAATGCACAATGACTATAAGTCGCGGCTTGTGAACAGACGCGCACGCACAATTGGATTAGAACGCCGCGAATTAGACCTTCGTGGATACCAGTTGCATCAAATGGCCGTTGCGATTGCCGCGTGGTCAATGAGAACCGGTGGCGATGTGTCTGAGTTTCTCGGTAACTGGAAACCACCAGAACGGCTGCAGCGGCAAAAAGCCGCATAAGTTCCTACTTCTAGGTCCTTGGGCTGGTTCACGACGCCCTGACACGGGATTTCAGGTCCGCAAACTCTTGCACCACATACACGGTGTGATATTTCACCCATTCGGTTGCCCCACTACGCTGTCATCTTGATGACGCAAGCTGCGGTGGGTAATTACGCACCACATTTCGCACCATCCCCGCTCTCGTAGCTCAGTGGATAGAGCAACGGTTTCCTAAACCGCAGGTCGCAGGTTCGATCCCTGCCGGGGGCGCTTTTCGGATGCGTCTAGTCCAGCTGAACTGAGCCCGTGTCCCATTGCTATTTAGATTGGGAGTCGCACTGTGACGGTCCAGCCAGTTTGTTCAGGTTGTCGGTCAACGTTGCCTGCCCGTGCCAGCACTGCCGAGCCGAGTCCGGGACGACCCAAATCGCCACCGCCCTCTCCATTATCAACGGCAGTAATGACGAGATGGTCTGAGTGAGATGTGATGTTGATTGTGACCTGACTTGCACGCCCATGACGGACAGCGTTAGCGACGAGTTCTTCAACTACAACAGCGGCATCTTCTGCGACCGACGCGGGAACAGAATCATCTCCATCGATTCGTAGCTCGCATAGACCAGCCCATGTTGCCACCACTTTGGAAAGCGGGATGGAGTTTGCCTTGTCTAACTCTGCCCACTCCTCGGAGACGACAGCAAGAGTGCGATCGAGCGCAGCACGGATCGCTACCGGATCATCTTGTGCAAACTCGATTGCCATCGCACATCCGAGTAGTCGTGACTGAACACGTCCATGAAGGAGGGCCGCCAAACGTCGGGTCTCTTCGGACACAACATGGGCGTGTGCTGCAGCATCGAGTCGATCTTCGGCGATGGCCTCGGCGATCATGACGGCTCGTTGGTCGTTCAAGTCGCGATATGACCCAAGGGCAGATGTCGCCACTACGAGAAGGACCGTGAGGACAACGACGGCTACAACACCAGGCGACTCAGACTCATCAATCCACGATGGGTTGAAGTAGTCAACGAGAAAATATTGTCCAACAAAAACAGCAATTGTTGCCACGAGGACCGGCACATGCCAGCTACGTCCGCGAGCCATGAGGCGGTTGGCCAACGTGCACTCACCAAAAAGAAGAGCCGTGAAGACGGTGACAAAGAGAATTACCGGCGGGGAGGCCGTCGATGGGTCTTCAAGTAATGGTGCGAGAACAGAAAGACCGACGATGGGCCAGGGTCGGAATACTGGTACAGCAACAACGCTGCGCAAGATTTCACGTGGACCTATCCACGACGGCGTTGCATCGGATCGCTGCCACAGCTCGCGACCGACGTCGCGAACCGACTGGTCGACCACTGCTCGAATCTCATCAGGTGCTGACCGCACATCAACCGAAGCGGATCCATCGGCGACACTACGCAGATGATCCATCCCAGGTGCAAGCACTCTGTCGACACTGGCTCGCACATCGTGCAAAGTGGTCGTTGCTCTTTCGGCGATGTCGACAGCACGAGCTCTCTCGACAACAAGACGTTGGCGTAGCGACCGCGCTTGATCAATGACGTCGAGATGGACGATGACCGTGATTCCTGCCCACACAGCGATGATGGGGTAGACGGTCATGCCTTCGAGTGCACCTGCCGGAGTTGTGACGTCGAACCATGTTCGGATCGTGGCAAAGATGGCACCGATGGTTAACCCGACGAAGGCCAGACGCGCGACCACTTCCCACGCTGGCACCGGCACCACATGACGGTTCGACCACCGTGTGCGATTGAGGATCACATCGATGATTGCGTTGATGCCGTAGGCGACCAAGAGTCCTGCAGGAATCAGAGCACCGTCGGGCCAACCGAGGTGCAGAATCGCCGGTGATAATCCAATGACTCCTAACGGAAAGGTGATCACATGTCCTGCGACCGACACCGCCCAACGACCACCAAGTCGTTCAGCCAATGTCCGAGGCTGTGTGTCGATGTCGGCAAGGACGGTCAATTCGACCACCGGCTCGTTCGTGACAGATCGTCGTATGCCCGTGCGAGCAGCACCCGCTGGTTGACTCCACGTTCGGCGGTGACGCCGAGCCGCTTAATCAACCGCGCAATCGCTTTTTCCACCGAAGGTTCAGCGATGCCGAGTCGCTCGGCGATTGCCGCATTCGACAAGCCATCGGCGACGAGTCGCAAAATCGCCATCTGTCGTTCGGTGAGACGTTCTCCCTCGTCGGTAACAGCAGGTGCCATCAGTGCTGGGTTGACGGCATGTGGAGCGGCGAGTGCGGCACGTAACTCGGCGTCGACAAGTGCAATGTTGCGCACCTCAGCCTTTGAGACAAGACGCATCCCAACCGGTACTCGGTATCGATCGGGTCGAAACAGACGCGGTGTGCGGTATGCGGTGAGCAAGACCAAGGCGATTTCTGGGTTCCGTTCGCGCAGCGCGTTAGCGAGGTCTATGCCGTCAGGGCCGGCTCCGAGATCAAGGTCGAGCAGGGCTGAGGATACGACGGCACCACTGTCGACGAGGGTGAGAGCGCTGGCGGCATTGTTGGCCACGCCGGTGATTGTCCAGCCAAGAGCGGAGAGCGACTCGGCGAGTAACGACGCCGTGAACGGGTCGTCATCAACCACCATCACAGGTTCAGAATCTCCCACCGCCAGAGTGTATGTCGCTGGTTGTGGTGCCAGCACCACAACATGAGAGTGACGCACCGGTCCCTCCATACCGTGCAACGAAGGACTCAATCGAGGAGACCGCCATGCGCCAAGCCACTCGCATCATCATCTTTCTCACGGTCGCCTTGCTAGCGACCACCGTTGGTATCACCATCCCTAGTGCACCAAACGCCGATGCACTGACAAGTTCCATTTGGGATCGAGTTTTGCCCTCAAATCAGCGTGTGGTGGGCATCGCTGTTTCAGACGATGGTTCAAAGGGCTACTTTGCGAGTACCCATAACGATGGGGTCAACATGACCGCCCGAATCTGGCGCTCGACCAATGGAGGTTCGTCGTGGGCGGTGTCAGGCGATATCCCCGCGGGCTCGTGGCAGGCAGTCGCCACCGACTCAACGGGCACGAAAGTTGTTGTGCTCGGTCTGCTGTCGGGTGCGACCGACCAATCTATTTACGTATCGCTCGACGGCGGGAGCACATGGACCGATCGGACCCCATCATCGTCGCCAACTTTGAGTAGCAGCACACCTTCAGCGATCGACATCGCACCCGACGGCGAAACAATTGCTCTCGCTACTTCTGCTGGCGTGTTGATCTCCACCGATGCAGGCGTCAACTGGCAGGTAACCGACATCACTACGAATGTCGCCGGCGTCGCCCTCAGTACGGATGGCTCTGGACTTCTCATTAATGCCTTCGACGGAGGGGGTCTGCGACAGGTGCGGGTCTCTGGAAGCGTCTCGGTGAACGCATTTCAGCCGGGCGCAATCAACAACTTCGCCGTGAGCGATGACGGCCAGGCCATTCTTCTCGTCGCCGGTGGCGACCCAGTCACCACTCACCTCAGCCTTGATGGCGGTGCCAGCTTGTCGTCTAATTCGTTGATCGGTATCGGCGTCAACTCTGTCGCACCGGTCGCTGTGAGCCCCGACGGAACTCGGCGGGCCGTGGCTGTTTATGGCGGTGGTCTCGCCGAGTCGACAGGCTCAAGCACTGCATGGGCAACGGTCGAGCCGACAGGGTTTACGACACTTACGTGGTCGAGTCTTGCGTACTCAGAGAACGGTTCAACTCTTTTGGGCGGACCAGATAGTGGCGCACGACTCGCGATTCGTCGTGACACTCCAGCACCAGCAGTGGAGCAGGGCATTGAGTTTCTTATCGACGTAGGTGGTGGTGAAATCACCGTTCTCGGGTCGTACTTTTACGACATCACCTCGGTGACCGCAGGGGGAGCATCCGCCACGTTCACCGTTGTCAACTCCGGAGAGATCAGGATCAACGTTCCGGCCGGTGCAGTCGGAACTGTCGACTTGGTTATCACCAGTGTTCACGGCAGTGTGACCGTGTCGGATGCCATTGTGTATCGACCAACTCCGCCACCGCGGATCGATAACTGGGAGGCCGATGCTGCTGAGACCCCCGGCTGGAGCAGTGTCGATGTCGGCCTCGACGGCGGCATCGAGATGTATCTCTACGGTGAGTACTTCGTCAATGTCACCTCTATTACTGTCGGAGGACGGCCGGTTACCGAATACGAGGTGAGCTCCGAGTCCACCATCTACCTGACCCTGCCACCGGGAAGCCCGGGCGTTGTCGACCTCGTGCTCACCACCGCTCATGGCAGTACGACCCTCTCTGATGTCATCGAATATCACGGTGGGGCAACACCCACCATCGACAGTCTTGGCCAAACATCGGGAACGCACCGGGGAGGAAGCGTTGTTCAGATTTATGGGGCCGGTCTCAATGACACGACTCAGGTACTCTTCGGCGCAAAATCGGCAGAATTCGAAGTCATCTCACCACGTCTTCTCCTTGCCTACACCCCATCGAACCGGATTGGTCTGATGGACATCAGCGTCACGAACACATCAGGCACCACGGTGCTCACCGATGCGTGGAACTCGGTGTGGAGTCCATACTCTCCAGAGTGGTCGCCAATTGGTCCAGCACAAAATGAGAGCGGAGTGCCCGAGAACGTGACCACTGTTCTTCCGGATGGAACCGGTGGCTACTACTTAATTGGTGACTTCGAAAATGCTGGTGAACTCAACGAGGCCGACCTCATCGTGCGTTGGACCGGCACGGCGTGGGCGACCGTCGGCGGTGATGGCTCTGGTGACGGCCGGTTGAGTTCGACTGGCGAAAGCGGTGTGTTTTACGGGTCTGGTCTGCGAACAGCTGCATTCGACTCCAGTGGCCGGCTATGGGTCGGCGGTGCGTTCGAACTTGACGGCCGCGAGGTGAACATCGCACGCATCGATCCAGCAACTGGCAATTGGTGGGCGCCGACCGTCGTTCCAAACGACATCGTCGAGACGATTGAGTTCGACGGCGCGACTGTGATCGTCGGCGGCGACTTCGGCCCACTGTCTGGGGTTCCGGCATCATCGCGCATTGCGCGACTTGATCCGGCAACCGATTCGTGGTCGGCGATCGGGTCGGACGGCTCCGGTGGTCCAGCGATTAATGGCGATGGGTCGATCTACTACGCCGGCGGGCAACGCACGGTGCACGTCATTCAGCGCGACACCGACGGGAGCATTCTCGTCGGCGGCAGTTTTCGATTGTCGACCACCACACGCAGCTACGACATGTTGGCTCGATACGACGGGACAACCTGGCGCACACTTCTTTCAAGCAGTGGGAAAGAGATGGTCACCGCTGTCGTTCGCGCCAGAGTTAATGGAGTTGATTCCATCGTTGCCGGCGTGTGCACTCTCTATGATCCAACCGATTCGTGGGCCGGTCGCGTCGTAGCAATTCCGGCCACTGGCCCGCCAATCACACTCGGCCGCTTCGATAACTGTGTTCGCGATGTAGAAGTTGTTGGTGATGCCATCGTCGTCGCTGGTTGGTTCCGAAACTTTGAAGTGGACGATGTGAACGAGAGTCAAGTGAGCATGCGCAGTGTGGCCCTGTATCGCAATGGGACATGGGACGCGCTGAGTGATACGGCCGACATCGATGACTTGGTACTGCTTGATGGCGATCGACTAGCCGCCGCTACAACGTGGGAGCGACCCCGCGAACTCAGCTCGATCTCCCACCTCGTTGGACGTACCGACGCGTTGAGCGTTAGTGGGCACAGTGTGGTGACAGATGGTTCGACTCTCACAGTGACTGTGACCGGCACAGGATTCAACGATCGCACTGATGCCACCATTGTCAATCGCCCCGTTGCCGGACTCGAGATTTTGTCGTCGACTCGCTTGCGCTTCACCACGAATTCCTCGAATGCACCGCGTGCAATTGAAATCTATGGCGATACCGATTCGGTGTCACTTACTCTCTCTCCACCGGCACCTCCGCCGGCGCTTCCAACGATTGACATAATCAAATCGTTCCCGACTCGGACCTTGATTTCATCAGGCACAGTGTTGATGCCGGGGGCGAGAGTGAAGGTGTCCGCAGATGGATTCAACGTCGGTGAAGAAGTGTGGATCATCATCGCTTCTACTCCACGATTGCTCGGCACTGCAATCGTGGGATCCAATGGGCTTGTTACTGCGTCAGTTGTGTTGCCCAAGGATCTTGTCGGCAAGCACACGCTCGTTGTTTGGTCACCATTGACAGGTCGCGGCGTGCGTCAAGCCATCACCATTAATCCTGCTGTGTTGCCAGCCACGGGTGGCGATGGACGTTTGCCGACAGCAGTGGCATTCGCCCTCGTACTCGTCGGTGCATGGTTGGTATTGACGAGCCGACGACGGAGCGCATGACGACCATCAAAACCCAGTTCCTGCCGGGGGCGCACTCGTCTCCCTTTTACTGAAAAACCTTCAGCTTTTTATCCACCAAATTTTTCACAATGTTTGTTAGAGAACATGAGAGATACCAAATAGAGGAGGAATCATGAAGTCACAAAAGATCATGTTCGCAGAAGCACTGGGCACATTTATTCTCATGTTGGGTGGACCTGGTACTGCAGTTCTCGTGCCCGGTTTTGACGGCAAAGTATTAATGGTGTCGCTCGCATTCGGTTTGTCACTACTTGTGGCGGCCTACGCGGTTGGTCCAGTGTCTGGGTGTCACATCAATCCGGCGGTCACAATTGGAATGGCTTTTGCAAAAAAGATTGAGTCGGCGATGGTGCCGGTATACGTCATCGGTCAGGTGATTGGTGCTGCAGTCGGTGGTGCTGTCATTTGGGCGATTGCTTCTGGCCAGTCGGGTTTCGATCTATCTCCCGAGACATTCGCGGTGAATGGTTGGGATGCTCTTTCACCAAGTGGGTACAACTTTGCATCGATGGTTGTCGTCGAGGTTGTGTTGACAGCCATCCTGATGTATGTCGTTCTTTCGACAACACACGCCAAGTTCAGCGCCGGATTTGGTGGCTTGACTGCAGGTATGGCACTTGCGTTGATTCACATGATCAGCATTCCCGTTGACAACACATCGGTAAACCCTGCTCGCTCATTTGGTGTGGCGATTTTCGCTGGCGGCGATGCGTTGGGTCAGTTATGGGCTTTTGTGGTCTTTCCCATAATCGGGGCACTTGTTGGCGCAGTGGCATACCGCGCGATTAACGATTAGTTCTGTATGTGACGTCGTCGCTGGACGTTTCACTTCAATAGTTACTGGAATGAATGTCTGTTTTTCATGCGATGACAGCAAAGAGACTCTGAACATATAGCGGTGGGTCTAAGTTGGGGACAGGATCCTCAACGAAAGGCCTGTCGTGAACCAGAAACTGTTTCGCTTCAATATCGGTGCTGCGGTGCTGCACCTTGTACAAGGTGCAGCCGTGTTGCTGCTTGCCAACGACTTTGCACTCCCCGTCACCAGTTTTTTCTGGAATGACGCGCCCAATAGTTCACTCGATGTGGCACGACTTGATCGCATGTTCGATGTCTCCATCGCATGGGCTGCTGCAATCTTTTTATTCCTGTCCGCGCTCTTTCATGCAATCGTTGCAACAGTTGGACGAGCGAAGTACGAATCTGAATTAGCACTCGAACAAAACCGTTTTCGTTGGGTTGAATATTCGCTCTCGTCAACGGTGATGATTCTTGCCATCTGTTTGGTCTTTGGAATCGGCGATGTTGCTGGATTACTGGGAATTGCGGGTGCAAATATCGCAATGATCCTGTTTGGTTGGGTCATGGAAGTGGTCAATAAGCCAGGCAAAGAAGTGTGGTGGGCACCGTTCTGGTTCGGCTGCATTGTCGGAATTATCCCATGGGTAGGCTTGTTCATTTATCTGCTCGGGCCAGGCTCGAACATGCCAACGTTCGTCTACGGCATCTTTGTCAGCATCTTCATCTTCTTTAATCTGTTTGGCCTGAATCAGTACCTGCAATATAAAAAGGTGGGGAAGTGGGCGAACTATCTCTATGGAGAGCGCGTCTATCTCATATTGAGTCTCACCGCCAAGAGCGCTCTGGCGTGGCAGTTATACGGCAACACACTGTCGCAATAAAAAACCGCCGGCAACCAGCTGGCTGCCGGCGGTTCTCTCGTCGGGTGTTAACAGCTTGAATCGGTGGGCTTGGGCACGGGAAGAGCAAATAATGGTCGCAATTTCAGACCAATGAACGTGCCAATTAGGGCAAAGACCGCCCAGACGTACCCGTGCAGACTTCCCGATGCGATACCGCTGAAGTAGGCACCAATATTGCAGCCGGCTGCAAAAGTCGCACCGTATCCCATCAGAATTCCGCCAAGAATGCCGGCAACTGCAGTTCGTGCAGGAACCTTCTTGTAGAAACTGAATCCTCCTGCGGCCGCTGATGCGATAAGTGCTCCGAGGATGATGCCAAAGTTTGCCACCGATGTGTTGTCTGCGAGAACAGATGCATCAAGGCCAGGTCGATCATTCCAGAATGACCACGATGCAACATCAAGGCCAACGCCATTCATGATCTTTGATGCCCACAAACGAAACGCGCTAGTGACACCCCATGGGCGACCAGTAACGAGTAGCACTAATGCGTTTAACACTGCAAGAACGATTGCACCCACCCAAATAGGCCAAGATCCGCGAACAATGCGAGAGATTCCCGAAGCTGATGGGACTACTTCAATTGCAGGTGGTCGACGGCGACGAATGACAAATTCAGCAACGAGTGCGATGGCAGCGAGGATGACAAGCGAGACTCCAACTCCGCCCCACAAACCGAATTCTGTGCGGAACGAAACAGGATCTGCAATTTTTTGGAAGCCACTACCCGTGGTCCAGAAGTCGAAGCCCGCGACGCCGAGCCCAGATCCGGTGATGAAGCCAACAAGAGTGATCACAACTGCCAAGTTGCCCGACCCCGTTGCGAACAATGTTCCTGATGCACATGAACCGCCCAATTGCATTCCGATTCCAAACAATGTGGCTCCGACAAACAGCGCGAGTGTGATCGGGGCGTAAAAGCCATCGGGTGTTGTGCCGAACCATCCGCTACCGATCTCGAAGATGACTGCAAAGAGAACGACTGCTATTGCCAACATGACGGTGTGGGCTTGGAGGCCGCGACCTTGGCCGACGGAGACAAGTTGCCGCCATGCAGAGGTAAAGCCGAAGCGGGAATGGAACAAGGTCACCCCGAGGGCAAGACCGAGCCCGAAGAGGGCAGATTTAGCCGACCCCTGTGAGGCGGCAATGCCCCAGAGTAGGAGGGCGGATCCGAGGACCCCAGCTGCGATCACCGTGGTTTGCACCGATGGGAGTGAGGGCCGAAACCCTTGTGTGTGTTGATGTTGAGGGACTGTAGTGGTCATAGTCGACAATTATGACTGGATTAGTCGGGAATTGCAAACCGAGGGGGATATTTTTTGGAGTCATGCCACCAGTGCCTGATTCGGGCTTTGTTCAATGAGCGCCCGATACCGATTGACTGGTCGATGTGATTGAGCCACGCAGCATCGACCTTGAACAAGGAGCGGCGATGGCCCTTGGTCAAATTCTCGGGATCATGAGTGACCAGATGTATGCCACCGGTGGAGCCTCGCCATGGGATGGCGAACACATTCTCGATCTTGATACCCGTCTTGCCGAACATGAAGAGGGGCAGCCATTTCTGATGGGAATTGATGACGCGGCCTTGTTACTCGAGGGAATGGCATTCACAGAAATAATGTCGGCAGATTTTCCGTGGATCGACATGGTGCGCTGGACAACCGATTTTGTCACCGAAGAATTACGTCAACACTGGACTGAAGATGAGTGGCGCACATATTCATCTCGCTAACTGTTTTCACAACACTAGATGCGGTGTCACTACGCTTCTGTTATGACTGATCCGATTCGCGACATTCCGCCGGGATATCAAGAACAGCTCGACCTTGGCTATGTCTTTGGTGGCTTACAAACATATGCACAACGCCCGTTTGTTCCTGACGCACAACAACTTGCCGCGTGGAAACCCGATGTTGCAATCATGGGTGCACCGTTCGATTTAGGGACGACGAATCGACCTGGTGCGCGATTTGGTCCGCGCGGTGTTCGTTCGAATGCATATGAACCTGGCACGTATCACTTGGATCTACGTCTCGAGATTTTCGAACATTTAGAAGTGGTCGATGCTGGTGATGCATTTTGTCCGCATGGTCGTGTGGAGCAAAGTCTGAAAAATGTTCAGGACAAAGTATCGGAGATTGTTGAACTTGGAATTTTTCCCGTGGTGATCGGAGGAGACCACACCATTACATGGCCATCGGCCACAGCCGTTGCTCAAAAATATGGTTTTGGCAAGGTGGGCATGGTGCACTTCGACGCACATGCAGACACCGCTCCCGATATCGACGGAAATCTGGCGAGTCATGGAACGCCAATGCGTCGCTTAATTGAGAGCGGTGCGATTCCTGCCACCAACTTTGTCCAGATTGGCCTTCGCGGGTACTGGCCCGGCGAAGAGGTATGGAGATGGATGGGCGAACAGGGCATGAAATGGCACATGATGGAAGAGGTGCATCAACGTGGATTAGACGCTGTTCTCACCGATGCGATTCGCGAGGCAATGAATGGCGTTGACTATCTCTATGTCAGCGTTGATATCGACAGTCTCGACCCTGCCTATGCCCCAGGAACCGGCACACCTGAGCCCGGCGGGCTTTCAAGTGTTGAGATGTTGCGTGCGATTCGACGTCTTGCCATGGAGACACCAATGGTTGCATTCGACGTGATGGAAGTTGCTCCTGCATATGACCATGCAGACAGCACGGTCAACATGGCGCATCGCTTGATTTTTGAAACTCTTGCTGGTTTGGCCTGGAAAAAGAAAAACAACTCTCTTTGAGAATTTCCCAAGGGGCAGATCTAGTAGCGCAACAATGCGCCCACGGGAGATGTTGACGAGACAGAGTCGTCTGTTTCGAAAATCTCGGCGCTTGTCGTCACAACGTTACGAATTGTGGTGTTCAACAATGCCTCGTTGACCTCGTCAACCGGTTGGTAGTTGCGCGCAATAAATAACGAATCAACCCGACCCTCTGCGGCTGCTTCCAAAATTTCGGGTAGTTCGATTGAGGTCAAACCTGTCCCCAGAGAATTCTGAAATTGTTCAATTTTTCTGTTTCGTGGAATCGCTAAAACATCTTCAACTGCGCGCCATGCAAGAGGGTGAATGTCTTCTGCTGATGTGCGTTCCACACTTCCCTCGACAAAACCGTCGACGATATTTTTGTAGTGAGAAATTGATTTGTAGATGGGGATGTAATGGTCCACACCAGCCAAGACCAACGGCAGAGAACCATTGTCGAGAAGTGGAACGATTGCCCGATCCACATGTTGGAAGAATCGAGTAACACGCTCTTTGTTTATTTCTTCCCCCATTCCATGGCCATGGAAAAGGGCGGTGCCTGAGCCACCCGAGCGAAACTGAAGCTCTTTTTGTGGCATCTCGAACCACAACTCTTCATCCATTGAATCGGGGATTTCGGGCGAAGATATTTGCTTGACCGAATACTTATTCGCTGAAAAAAGACGAATGGATTTCTGGCTGAGCGCCAAGATGTAGAAGTAACCGTTTGCACTATAAAACGGAGTCAATTGGCGCAAATAGAAGATGTCGTTCACTACCAATTGTTCATCGACGGAAGAGGGAAGTGAAAAGTATCGCCAGAACACAGGGGATGCGAACATGGCGAGACCATCTGTTTGGTGTTGCCAGAAATTGGAGTGGTCGACAAGTGCCCGGATGGGGTTCATTGTTGTTTCAGCAACCGCCGCCGATACTCCACGCTCGCGTAGATCATGCATTGCCTTGTTGAGGAGACTATGGAGATGATGTGAATCCGATGTCGTGCCGACTCCGGACCTGTGTGTAGGGAGATAACTGGAGACGCATGGTGCCGTGATCTTGGCGAGAGAGATCAAATCATTCTTTGAAATCATGTTGTTTTCCTGTTGTGGTTGAAACAAACAACGTATGGATGAATGTGCAGGCGAAAAACGCATTGTTGTACTTCAACAATGTGATGAAAGTACTTGGTGTTAGTAGGCGTTATGAACCGTGTGTGTCTAATTCTGTACTGAATTCAAGCCACTGATTTTCAAGAGACACAATTTCTGTTTGCAACTGAGCAAGTTGTGCTCCGAGTTCTGACAATCTTTCACGATCGTCACGAACATCACCCAACTCTTCAAGAACTTTTTGTTGAAGTTCTAGCTTTTTCTGGAGATCTTTCTCGGTCTGAGTCAACAAGCGTGTCAATGTGCTCGGACTACGTCGTGATTTTGGTTTCGGCGGTGTTTGGGTATGTGGACTGTGTGGCACCAGAGAACTTTTTGGTGGTGTTGTCTGCCTTGCGCGCAGCCAAGCGTCAACTCCGCCGACAAGAACAGAAGCCCCACCACGTCCATCGAGTGAGAAAATTTCTTCGACTGTTCTGTCGATGAAGGCACGGTCGTGGCTCACGACAACAACAATTCCTGGCCAATCATCTAAATAGTCTTCGAGCGCGCGCAAGGTGTCGAGGTCTAAATCGTTGGTCGGTTCGTCAAGTAACAAAACGTTGGGTTGTTCAATCAACGTGAGAAGCAGCTGTAATCGTCGTCTCTCGCCACCAGACAACGTGGAAATAGGTGCAAATTGAGAGTCTCCATCAAACCAGAATCTCTTCATTAATTGAAGATCTTCAATTGAAGGGTTTCCTTTGTCACCCGCGACAACGTCGCGGACGCGTTGGTCGAGATTCAACGTGCGGCCGAGTTGATCGTAATAACCGACATGAACTGTTTTCCCCACCTCGATCGTTCCGCCGGTGGGCTCAAGACGGCCCGCTATGAGATCAAGCAGGGTGCTTTTGCCTGCGCCGTTGGCTCCGACGATGCCGATTCGATCGCCGGGCTCTAACGAGTAACTGAACGGACGAAGCACTTGTGTTCCGTCTGGCCAAGAGAATTCGACGTCGTGAAATTCAATTCCTTTAGACCCAAGCCGCTTACTGCCCAAATCAAGACTAAGTTCACCCAGACGTGCTGGTGCATCAGGTCGTTGAGCAATCAGTGCCTCGGCCGCAGCAATGCGTGCTTTGGGTTTTGCTGTTCGTGCAGGAGCCCCACGACGCAACCATGCCAATTCTTTTTTCGCAGCATTTTTACGAATCTGTTCCGCAGTTGCTGCGTTGTCTTCGCGTTCGGAGCGCGCTGCAAGATAAGCCGCATATCCCGAACCCGAGTGAATCCCGGTCGGAACGTGGAGGTACCCGGCTCCGCGATCAATTTCGAACACTCGGTTGGTGACGGTGTCGAGTACGTGACGATCATGGGTGACCATGATTAAGCCACCTTGGAACTTGGACAGCCACTGTTCAAGAAACGAAATGGCATCTAAATCGAGATGGTTTGTGGGTTCGTCGAGAATGAGGCAATCCCATTCGTTGGCGAGCAACTGGGCCAGAGCAACGCGTTTTTGCTGCCCTCCAGATAATTCGGATGTGTCCACATCTGTCATGTGTCCCATTCCTAATTTGTCGAGCATTGCCTCCACTTGCCAACTAGTGCCCACGGCGTGACTAATTGTGCCCACCGGTAAAACAGGAATCTGGGGTAACACGCCGATTCGTGCGCCACGTCCACGTCGGACAACACCGGCTTCTGGTTCGCTCTCACCCGAGAGAATCCGAAGCAACGTGCTTTTTCCGCATCCGTTTAAGCCAACTACACCGAGACGATCACCGGTGCTGACTGTTATCGAGATGTTGTCGAATAACACTCGTCCTGGTCGAGAGGCACGAAGGTTTTCTGCATCGAGAAGAATCACGTCAGTCTCTACTGCCGGCAATAATCGGCGTCAACGTCAACTCGGGTTCATCAGATTCGAGTCGCTGTAGGCGATATTTGCTCTGGAACAAAGCGACTAGTGCATCGTCTGATCGGCGAAGAATTCGAATGCCGCCAATTTCGCGAAGACGAGGAATTGAATCTTTGTCGGTTAAGCGAATGGCCTGGTAGTCGGCGTGAAGAATTTCAGCAGGGGCATTGAACTCGTGTGCGAGACGGTGGGCAAGGACTTCAAACTGCAATTGGCCCACAGCCGCAAGAATGGGGTCTGCGTCTCCCATGTCGGGGTCGCGTAGCACTTGCACAACTCCTTCTTCGTCAAGTTGTTGGAGCCCGCGTCTGAACTGTTTGAACTTCGATGAATCGAGTGGACGTGCGGTGGAGAACACTTCAGGCGAAAAACGCGGCAGCGCAGGAAACTCGACACTTTTTCCTGCATGGAGTGTGTCGCCAATTTGAAGCCCTGAAGTGTTGATGATGCCGATGACATCACCCGGAAATGCTTCCTCAATTGTTTCGCGTTCTGATCCGAATGCGGTTGTGGCGTATTTCGTGCCGACAGCCTTGCCCGTGCGTGCACACGTTACGTCCATGCCACGTTCAAATTTTCCGCTGCAGATTCGAGCGAATGCAATTCGGTCACGGTGGTTCGGATCCATGTTGGCTTGAATCTTGAAAACGAAAGCGGCGAAGTCGGCATCAAGAGGTCGCAGTTCGCCATCAACGTCTGGTCGAGGACTTGGTGATGGGGCGAGATCGACAATTGCATCCAAAATCATCTGAACACCAAAGTTTGTGAGTGCCGAACCCACAAACACGGGCGTGCTCTCGCCGGCAAGAAAACTCTCCACATCAACGTCAGCACCAATTGCATCGAGCAAGCCACAGCCATCGAGGGCCGCCGTCCATGCGGCGCCTTCTTCTTCGGCTGCGGTCGCTGGATCGACAATTTCCTCAGGGGCAATCGATGAACCACGGGCAACACGGGTGAATCGTACGAAGTTTCCGGTCCGTCGGTCGATGACACCTCGAAAATCGCCAGATTGTCCGACTGGCCATGTCACAGGAGTGGGCCGTAATCCGATTTGTTCTTCTACTTCGTCAAGAAGTTCCAATGGGTCACGACCAGGTCGGTCGTATTTGTTGAAGAAGGTGATGACAGGAAGATTCTGAGAACGACATACTTCAAACAGTTTCAACGTTTGTGGCTCAATACCTTTTGCCACGTCAAGCACCATGATGACTGCATCGACTGCGGACAACACGCGGTAGGTGTCTTCAGAGAAATCTCTGTGTCCTGGTGTGTCAAGCAGGTTGAAGATGCAGTCGCGATAGGGGAACTGAAGAACGGTGGAGGAAATTGAGATTCCACGTTGACGTTCCATCTCCATCCAGTCAGACGTTGCAGCTCGTCGGTCGCCACGAGCCTTCACCGCACCAGCACTTTGGACCGCACCGGCATACAACAAGAACTTCTCCGTCAGAGTGGTTTTGCCTGCGTCGGGATGGCTAATAATCGCGAAAGTACGTCGTGAATTGGCTTCGTCGACTACGGAGAGGGGATCAGGCACCGTTCAATTCTACGGTGCTGCAACTGCTTGCTGGCGTGAGGCAGACATAGATGTAGTGTGCTGAAAATGGCTCACCGACAACCTGCTACTCGCGTCGAGAAAATTCTTGATGAATTGACTCTTGAAGAGAAAGTGTCTCTTCTCGCCGGGTCGAATATGTGGAACACCGTGCCCATCCCGCGTGTCAATGTTCCGAAACTTCGCGTGAGTGACGGACCTGCTGGTGTGCGTGGGAGCAGATTTGATGGCCCGGCATCGATGAACATTCCCTGTGGAACTGCATTGGGTGCAACCTGGAATCCTCAGCTCATTCGAGAAGTGGGTGAGTTGTTGGGTCGAGAGATGCATGCAAAAGGTGCACGTGTTCATCTTGCTCCGACGGTGAATATTCATCGCACACCTATTGGCGGACGCAATTTTGAATGTATGAGCGAAGATCCACTGCTGACAGCACTTATCGCGGTGGAATATGTGAAGGGTGTGCAGTCGCAAGGCGTTGCCAGCTGCATCAAACATTTCGTGGGCAACGACACCGAGTTCGAGCGTATGACAATCGACTCTCAAATTGATGAGCGAACACTTCGTGAGGTCTATCTCGTTCCATTCGAGCGCGCTGTGGCCGACGCTGACGTGATGGCGATTATGACTGCGTATAACAGGGTCAATGGTCCATATGCCGCAGATTCGGTGTGGTTGTTGCGCGATGTTCTGCGTGGCGAGTGGGAATTTGACGGCGTTGTCATTAGCGACTGGTACGGGCTGCATTCCACTGTTGAAGGTGTTGTCGCCGGATGTGATCTCGAGATGCCTGGGCCCACCCTGCATCGCGGTCAAAAATTAATTGATGCTGTTCAACGCGGTGAAGTGTCGCATGAATTAATCACCGATTGTGCACGCAATGTATTGAATGTGATGGAACGAACAGGTGGTCTTGATGTGCCTCCAGGCCCCGAGACTTCTCGCGACGATCCCGATGATGTTGCACTGCTTCGACGCTGTGCATCGGCTGCGATGGTGGTGTTGAAAAATGACAACAACGTCTTACCGATAGTGGTGAATGACTCCATTTCATCTGTCGCCGTAGTTGGCCCCAATGCTGCTCACGGAGAAATTATGGGAGGAGGCAGTGCGCACGTGACTCCGACTTCGGTTTCTCGACCATTGGATGCGTTGACCAATTATTTCTCAGCACATGGCGTGCGCGTGGAACATGCCGTTGGTTGCAACATCAACAAGAAACTTCCCGAGTTGGATTCACGATGGTTACGTGATGTTGTTGTCGATTTTTTTGCTTCAGCCGACGACCTCGACGATGAGGCCGCTCGCCCTGTTGAATCGCGCACAACGGGAACATTTCGCATTTTGTGGTCGGGCGATCCGCTCAATCGTCGAACTCCAGATATCGATTTCGGTGCACGGTTTTCAATGACCTTTGTGCCCGACGTGTCAGGGACGTGGCAATTCAGTGTTGAATCTGTTGCTCCAGTGAGGTTCTTGCTTGATGGCAACGTTGTGCTCGATAACTCTGAACTGCATCGAGGCGGATCTTTTTTCGGCATGGGCAAACCCGAGATGATCCAAGAGGTGGAGTTGGACGCGCATCGCGAATATTCACTTGTCATTGAAGTGCGACATTCTCCGCGTGGGATGGGATTAAGTGGCATCAATGTCGGTGCTTCAGCGCCCGTTATCGGCAATCAACGCACCGAAGCGGTCGACCTTGCTGCCCGTTCGGATGTGTCGATTGTTGTGGTGGGAACAAATGACGATTGGGAAAGCGAAGGCTGGGATCGCACCACACTCGATTTACCGGGTGAACAAAATGAACTCATCACCGAGGTGGCCAGAGTAAGCAAGAGAACGGTTGTTGTGGTGAATGCGGGTTCCCCCGTTGCTATGCCGTGGATCGATGACGTTGATGCAGTGGTCTACACCTGGTTTCCCGGCCAAGAGATGGGTGCGGCTTTGGTCGATGTGTTGACCGGAGCTGTGGAGCCGAGTGCGCGATTGCCTGTCTCATTTCCTCGCCAATTAGAGGACACGCCTGCCTTCGAGCATCACCCCGGGCGAAACAACGAAGCCAAATATTTGGAGGGTCGTTTGGTGGGGTACCGCTGGTACGACACAGTGGGTCGTGAACCTTTATTTCCTTTCGGTTTCGGTTTGGGTTATGCGAATGTATCCATCGATGACGCCGCAATCGTTGATGCTCATCGCATCAATGTGACGTTGTCGAATTCATCACCGCGTGATGGGGTGGAAGTTGTGCAGGTGTATGCACATGTGGTCGACCGCACTCTTCTCGCATCCGATGAGCCCGATCAGGTGTTGGTGGGATGGACAAGAGTAAATGTTCCCGCGAACAGTTCGGTGAATTCTTCGGTGGTGATTGATGCCGATGCATATCGCACGTGGGATATCGCAGCACAACAGTGGAGAACTCGAACAGGTGATATTGAATTGCGCCTCGGAACAAGCTCGCGCCACATCACACATCGCATGATGTGCACTCTCTAGAGATTCGCTACGCCATGTGTGGCGCGTGACTGTAGATATCTATGCGGGCATGATGGCCCGGCGCACTGGTCTGTCCCATCCGGGCTGACCAGTTGCTTTGGGACGTGGCCATAGACCTGGCCCCATCTCAACGATGCCGTGATGCGTGGAGTAGTCGCCCATCAGATTCAAGAACGGAACCGCATCGAATTCTTCAGGACCACGAACCCCCGTGCCCTTCCAAGAGCCGTTTGACAATAACTCCAATGCCATTACAGGGCACACTGCTGTTTGCCACAGCACTGCTTGTGATCCGAATTCGCGCATTGTCGTTTCGTTGTCGGCCACGTGATACAGATACACCTCGCGTGGTTTTCCGTCTGCGATTCCGCGCACCCATGTACCCGCACATGTCTTTCCATGCATGAGGTGTCCAAGCTTTGCTGGGTTGGGCAACACGGCAGCCAAGACGTCGCGGGGAGCGACTGACACATCTCCGACACGAATTTTTTCGGTGGAGTCGAGGCCGAGGTATGCAAACGTCTTCAACCAGTCGATGAACTCTGCACCGAGTCCGTATTTGAACGTGACGCGATGACAGTCGATGGCGCGTGGAATCAAAATGACTTCTTCGTGTTCTACGTTCACGCACTCCACTGGGCCAATGCCAGCAGGGAAGTGAAAGATTTCAGGTTCACTAAAACAATCTGTGGTGAACAGCCCTCGTTCCTTTTCCCAAATGATGGGCGGATTCAAACATTCTTCGATTGTTGTCCAAATAGAAAACGTGGGAGCAAAATCAAAACCGTCAATCGACAAGTTCGACCCGTCACGTACGCCCACTTCGTGCACTTCATCGAAGATGTGATCTGCTGCGTAACGCGCGAAGATATCGCTGAGGCCAGGCTCGACGCCCATGCCAACAAGCGCGAGAATGCCACGCTCTTTCCACTTCTCGTGGTCGTCAAGTTGTTCTTTTCCGAGAGGAATTCCCACTTCGTTGAATGGGTCGGTGGGATGTGGCTTGCTTAAATTCATCGCCATGTCGACGTAGTTGCACTTTGCGTTGTAGCACGCCTCGAAAATCACTTCGTTAAAGCGCGGATCACAAGCATTTACAACAACATCTGCTTTGGTGCGCTCAATCAACGACACCAATTGATGAACATCTGAAGCATCGACCTGCTCGGCAATGAACTTTCCAGGGTCATCCAGTTCCGAAATTGCTTGAACAGCACGTTCTTTCGAAATATCAGCCAACACAAAGGAGTCAAAAAAACTCCTCGTTTCGGCAATAGAGGCCATCGAGGCCCCAACTCCACCTGCTCCTACGACGAGGATATTCATTGTTCTCACTGCTCCGGACGTAATGATGATTACGTCATATTGGTTAGGTTCTCTTTCATACTAGCCGCTAATTCGATGATGTGGTGTCGTGAAAATACTTGTCTAGTTGCTGAATGAAATCAGATTGTTGACCAGATTCGGGTCCGGCCATTGGTCGATATTGACGAACATGTTGAAGCGCATCGTGCATTTTCATCCCCATGTTCATTAATACTGCGGTTGCTGTTGTGCCTGCACGACCAATTCCTGCTGCGCAATGCACCACAACATTGCGTGATTCGCGAACATCGTTTGTTATATGTTGAATGAATTCAAGTGCGGGGGCAAACGATGGAAACGACAAGTCGTGAATGGGTATCCACTGTGCGAGTGACCCTGCATGTGCACGGTGCCACGTGATGTAGTCGTCGTATCTGTGTGCAAGCTCGTGCTCTTCCACAAGACACACAACCCGGTCAAGTGAATAGGTGTGGACGACCTCGTTGACCCGGGGAGCAATGAAATGCTTTCCACATAAATAGAGCTTTCCGGGGGCACTGGGGAGAGGTATTTCGTGAATTCCCCCATCGGTGTTGAAAACATGCGCCACTCGAGAAACGGTACTCGCCATAAGGCGTGAAAAGATGTGCCCATGACATTGCCTGTTGTTGGAGACCTACGTCCGTGGGCAGATCCCGAGATTGTTTCGATGAATCGGCTTCCGATGCGCACCCCTCTGGTGTCGTTCCCCGATGTCGAGTCGGCACGAACGAAGGCGCGAGAAAAAAGCACTTGGTTTCAATCGTTGAACGGTGCATGGCGTATTCACCGATGTAGTGATGTCAACGATGTCAATACGCAGTTGCTAATTGGTCCATGTGAGTCGTGGCCAACAATTCATATTCCGGGGAATTGGACGCTGGCCGGTTTAGGTGATGCGCCGCACTACACCAATGTGCAAATGCCATGGAAGGGTCGACCACCACAGCTTCCTGACACAGTTGCAACTGCAGTGCATCGAAGAACATTCACCGTCACGTCACCGTGGCGCAACCGTCGCACCATTCTTCACGTGGGTGGAGCAGAGAGTGTGCACATGGTGTATGTGAATGGTGTGTTCATTGGTTACGGATCAGATAGCCGACTACCGAGTGAATACGACATCACGTCAGCGCTGTGTAAGGGAGAAAATTCACTTGCCATAGTTGTCTGTCGATTCTCGGCGCACAGTCACCTGGAAGATCAGGATCAGTGGTGGATGGCGGGTCTTCATCGCGAAGTGTTTCTGCGTTCCCAACCAGAGGTTGGTCTGCACGATGTGCGCGTGAATGCGGGGTTGACTTCTGTGGGCGTGGGCACGTTGGCTGTCGAGATTGAGATGTCGGTGCCAACGACTGGCCGCTTGTCGAGTGGCTGGATGGCCAAGGTGCAACTAGAGACAATGTCGGGGAAACGCGTTGGCCCTCCTCGTTCAAGCGAAGTTCAATGGTTTGATGCGCCGTATGTCTTCGGTGGCCACATCGCGCGTATTCAACAATGGGAAGTCGACGGTATTGAACCATGGTCGGCAGAGAAACCGACGCGTTATCGCGTCATTGTTGAAATTATTAATCCGGATGGTCAGGTCACCGAATGTGTTGCTGTCACCACTGGCTTTCGTTCGGTTGTTGTAAGAGGTAATCAACTTCTCATTAATGGCAAGCGAGTGATGATTCGCGGAGTCAACCGACATGATCATCATCCAGAACGCGGCAAGGCTGTCACGCTGGAAGATATGCGGGCAGATGTGTTGGCAATGAAGCAACACAACATCAACGCGGTGCGTTGTGCGCACTATCCAAATGATCCGCGGTTTTTAGACTTATGTGACGAGTACGGCCTGTATGTGATTGACGAAGCAAATGCTGAGAGCCATGCGTGGAACACCACTTTGTGCCACGACCAGCGATACCGGGAGACATGGATGGCTCGTATTGCGCGAATGGTTGAGCGTGATCGCAATCACCCGTCAATCATCATGTGGTCGCTCGGCAATGAGGCGGGCTACGGGCCTATTCACGATGCGGCGGCTCAGTGGATCAGACGTGTGGACCCATCGCGCCCACTTCATTATGAAGGCGCGATCTTTCATGCGGGATGGGACGATGGCGGATGCATGGCCACTGATGTCGTGTGCCCGATGTATGCACCCATTGCCGACATTGTTGCCTACGGAAAAAAGAGTGCAGGGAAACGACCGCTGATTCTGTGTGAATACAGCCATGCAATGGGCAATTCGAACGGCTCACTGTCGGACTACTGGCATGCGTTTGACACCACACCTGGTCTTCAGGGCGGATTTATTTGGGAGTGGAAAGATCACGGCATTACCC
>JBEDHS010000057.1:0-8376 GCA_041173945.1 Actinomycetota bacterium | reverse complement strand
GTGGCTCGCCCATGTTCAAGGAATTGCAAAATCAATGCCCGGTCTTGTTCCCGTTGTAAAGGGAAATGGATACGGATTTCGTCGTTGGAACCTGATGCCACTGGCCGGTCAATTAAGTAACGAGATCGCCGTCGGATCCGTGTTTGAAGCACGTGACATCCCGAACAATGTGACACCGATAGTGCTCACTCCAACAATGGTGGCACCACCGGGAAATCTTCCACCGAAAACTGTTTTAACAGTGGGATCGACTCATCATGTGGTGGCGTTGTCGCGTGCAGGATGGGTAGGAGAAGTCCTCGTCAAACTTGAATCGTCAACCAAACGCTTCGGTGTCGCTCGCGGAAATCTTGAAGCGCTGCTTTCAGACATCAAGAATGCTCGACTCACAATTCGCGGATACTCAATTCATCCACCACTCGAGGGGGATTCAAATAATTGGATAAGAGAAATCGGCGAGTGGCTTCCACTGCTTGATTCATCGTTGCCTGTGTACGTCAGTCATCTCGATACTGACGCCTATGCAAAACTTCGATCGCTACACCCCAACGTGTCCTTCAAAATCCGCATGGGAACTGCACTATGGCATGGCGATAAGTCGATGATGCAGTTGTCTGCAGACGTGTTGGATCATCATCCAATTGAATCGGGAATGCGCGCCGGGTATCGACAAACAAAGGTTGATGGACCTGGTGAAATCGTGATGATTGGCTGCGGAACAGCGCACGGAGTATTTCCCCTTCCCGATGGTCGAAGCCCATTTCATTATCAACGTCAACGTTTGAATATGTTGGAACCACCACACATGCACACGTCAATGCTGTTTGTGGCCCGCGGTCGACCCATCCCATCGATGGGTGAATGGATTGATGTTCAACAACCACTCACTCGGGTGCAAGTTGATTTGCTGCAGTGGATGCGTTAGTGAGATTTCTCTGCAGACACCGCACGGTTCACACCGCGCCAACCCACTGCGGATGCTCCAATCAATGGCCCTTCGTCTCCAAGACGTGAAGGAACGATTCGCGCTTTACGCGAAAACTCGAGCGCGCAAAGTTCGTCAAGCGTTCGTTGTGCTGCATTAAAAAAAGTTGCGCCGAACCCGAGTGCAACACTTCCGCTTACACACACCAATTTCAAGTCGAGCAGATTGCACACAGATGCAACACCGCGACCAACGAGACGCCCTGTGCGCACCATGATTTCGTAGGTGGGTTGCGTTGGGGGTCGACCCGTAATCGCCTCGATGGCAGGCCCAGACGCTTCCGCCTCGAGACACCCGCGTCCCCCGCACGTGCAGCGACGACCGTTTGGTTCCACAATGACGTGCCCAATGTGACCCGCGTTGCCGCTTGCGCCCTCTAGAAGCTGCCCATTCAGCACGATTCCGCCGCCCACTCCGGTGGAGACCACCATGGCCATAAAGTTTTCAACACCTTTGGCTGCCCCTAGCCACCCCTCGGCCAAGGCCAAGGCTTTGGCGTCACCATCGCCAAAAACAGGGAGCCCCGTCGCCATGGCCAATTGTTCTCGCAATGGATAATTGCGCCACTGTGTGATGTTCAACGGCGACACGGTCTCGACATTTTGTGTGATGGGACCCGCACATCCAACTCCCACGACCACAGGGGCAGATCCATGATGATGAACCGCGCGATCCATTTGCGAAATGACGGCACGACTCAAATCATCGAAAAGTTCGCGTGCAGTTGCTCCGTGGTCGACGGGAACTATTTCTTTGTCGACAAGTTCACCGGTTCGCGTCACTAAACCGACACCAAATTTTGTGCCACCGATATCGATCGCAAGCGCTAAATCCATAGGAGTCTCTAGTTTCGCAATGAGTTTCGGTCTAGAGAAGTAAACAGAACCTATTTTTATGAGACAGATGTCCTGACTTCTCTCTACACTTCTGACGTGCACAACGACTGGAAACCCTTATTTGATAGGGAATTCAACCAGCCGTACTACACAGAGTTACTCACCTTTCTCCGACACGAACAAGTGACACACCAGATTTTTCCTCGAGAAGATCAGATTTTCCGTGCATTTTCTCTCACCTCACTGGCCGCAACTCAGGTCGTCATTTTGGGACAAGATCCGTATCACGGTGTAGGACAGGCAAACGGTTTGGCGTTTTCCGTTGATGCCCACGTCGCACTTCCTCCAAGTTTGCGCAACATCATGAAAGAACTCGCATCCGACATAAATGTCGACATGCCCATACACGGTGATCTTTCCGCATGGGCGACACAAGGTGTATTGCTGTTGAATTCAACGTTGACCGTGCGTGAAGGTGAACCACTGAGTCATGCCGGACACGGTTGGGAGATTCTGACCGACCGCGTCATTCACTACATCAGTGACAAGACGACTGACTGCGTGTTTGTTCTGTGGGGTGGCGCCGCTCAAAAAAAGGCCTCGCTCATCAACGACGTGGCCCACCACATTGTGACCTCGCCCCACCCTTCCCCGCTGTCGGCACACCGGGGATTTTTCGGCAGCCGACCCTTTTCGACGGTCAATCGTCTGCTGGTTGAATCAGGCCGTACCCCAATTAACTGGGCACTTCCGAGCGAATAGAACGTACTCAAAGCGCCTGAACGCCGACTGGCTCTGTGTGAGACAATCCATTTATGGCTTTGGCGTCCAAACAATCCGAAAAATCTCGCCAAACCGACCTCAAGGTTGCCCAGAGTGCCGCCAAATCGGTGCGCACGGTGGGCGTGGACCAGATGGCTCTCACCCGCGTCGCAGCCGATGCCGGATTTTCCAGTGGCGTCATTTATGCGCGTTGTGACGACAGATCAGAACTTGTGGTGTTGGCATGGGAAAAAAGTTTCTGGCCCATGTTGTCCGAGATGATGTCGCTTCTTATTGAAGCTGTCATCACGAAGAACACGACGCATGTTGGAAAACTAAGCGAACTTTTCCAAAGCGCAACTGCACCAGATGCAGTTCCCGACTTAGGAAGCGCCATGGAAATCATTGTTGCATCACGTCGCGATGAAGTCATTGGCGAAGTGATTCACAGAGACATCGCAGGATTGTTTGAAGACTTTGGTGTGGGCCCCGCAACCGATGGGGCAAACCGGCAAGCAGCAGTTGCTGCAGTCAGTTCTCTTTTCGGCGCAGCACTCTTGAACTCTGCATACAACTCATCATCTGTCGCACCTATTGATCCGACAGTGTTGTTCGAGTTATTCAGTAATGCATCGACCACTGCGACAAAGCCAGCACGCCGCACCGGGCCACTGCGAGAAGCGACACCATATGTGTTCCCTTCAACTCATGACGACATTAGAGATGCTCTTATTGCAGCTGGCGAATATGTGATTGCGCGTTCGGGAGTTCATCGCGCGACAGTGTCCCGAATCGCGCGTCGTGCTGGTGTCAGCGTGGGTGCTATCTACAGCTTGTACGAGAATAAGGACTCACTTGTTGAAGATTGTGTGGAAGTGCTGTATCCCCCACAAAGTATTCAAGATGCCAAAGATTGGGCCCGGGTATTCACCGCAGATGATCAACGCGCGATGATCACCGAGATTCTCACGAACTACATGTCGGATTCGTACAAACAATGGAGACAGTTCCGACTTGAATGCCTTGTTGCAGCGCGGCATTCACCCGATGTCGCACAGCAACTAACGACATATGCAACGCGGGCGAGAACGATGATTTTTGAATCGGCATCACGAGCGCCACAACAGGCAACAATTCGGCTCGACACCGGAATGTCAGCGCGTGCCGGGGTTATCGGGCTTTCCATCATGGAAATTGTTGATCCCACCATCTGTCAACTTGATTGGCGTTGGGTGCCAGTTCGCTAACAAGCCGACTGACTCTGTGAATCACATTCTTCACTAGTCTCAACACATGCTCGCCGAACTCGCATTTCAAGTCCGTAACAATGAAATAGACCCTGTTGATCTTGTTAATGAAAGCCTGCGTCGAATCGATGCTGCAAAAGATCTGAATGCAGTGGTGGCGTTGTACGCCGATGAGGCGCTCGAAGTCGCACGCAATCACTCACGTCAGGGAAAACTCGCCGGACTTCCGCTTCTTGTGAAGGACATGGCACGCGTGCAAGGACATGTCACCGCATCGGGATCTCGTTTGTACGCAGATGCCGCGCCCGATGAGGTCGACGACACGGTCGTCCAACGACTTCGTGCCGAAGGGGCCATCATTATTGGGCGAACCAATAGTCCCGAGTTTGGAGCAACGGCGTATACGTCCAATCTCGTGCATGGTTCCACTCGTAATCCATGGAATCGGGAAAAATCACCAGGTGGATCTAGTGGTGGATCAGCTGCTGCACTTGCCGCAGGGCTTGCGCCATTAGCCACGACATCTGACGGAGGAGGAAGTGTTCGCGGACCGGCGGCAGCATGTGGCCTTGTTGGATACAAACCGACAATGGGCGCAATCGGACGCAACGTACTTCCACGGTGGATTGGCTTTTCCACCCAAGGCACAACGGGTGCATCGGTAAACGACGTTGTGTATGAAGCAAGCATCACTATTGGGCCCGCCATCGGCGATTACTTGTCGCTACCTCAACATGGTGTCAGCCTCGCACCAACAATGCCCGACAGAATCCTTGCGTGTCGCACCTTTCGTTCCGACATTGACCCCGACATCGAGGAGAACTTCGAAAATACTCTCGACGCACTCGCAGCAAGTGGTGTCGTCGTAGAACGCGTTGATCCTCCGTCGGACAATGACACCATTTGGAGTTGGTTTGTCATTTCAACTGCGGAGTTAACACAAAGTCTTCGTCATGAAGAACATCGCTGGGATCTGCTATCCGATTATGTGCGGTCACAATTGAAGTTCGGCTCCACTATCACCGCCGAGCAATACATCGAAGCCCAACGCAAACGACATGAAGTCACCGCGCGTTTTGACCGATTGCTCACACCGGGAACCGTGTTGTTAACACCGACAGCAAATGCTCGTGCATGGCCTCACGATGGACCACTGCCCTCACGCGCTGGATCTACCGATGACCCCATGATTACGTTGAACACACCCGACAACAATTTCACGGGACATCCCGCAACCAGTGTTCCGATGGGACGTGACGACCATGGCGTGCCTTGTGGCCTACAAATTATCGGTCCGCGTTTCCAGGATGGATTGACGTTGGGTCTGGCAACTCACATCGAAAAAATTCAGCCGTGGCCCACCACGGCTCCCGGCTACAGCGCCTTCTCATTGTGAAGCTGCGTGCTCTTTCGAGATTAGAAATTCGGGACTAACGCCACTTTGCCGGCAATCTTGCGGTTTTGTAAATCGCGCATTGCTTGCACGGCATCTGTCATGGGATACATCACTGGCTCGACCGGATGTAGGCGGCCGGCTGTGATTTCGGCGAGCACCTCTAACAACATTGCACCGTTTGCTTTCTGATTTCTCAGCATCCACGCACCCCAATCGACGCCCACCACTGTGCGGTTCGTCAACAAGATGTGGTTGGCGGGAAGCTGTGGAATTCCAGCAACAAAACCAACGACTAGATATTGACCCCCTGGTGCCAATGCACGCAGACACGGCTCGGCGAGATCGCCACCGACGGGGTCATAGACAAGGTCGAGTTTGTTGTCCGATAATTCTCGAGCACGAACCTTCACATCTTCATTCACCACATCGATTGCGGCAAAGGCTCCTTTATCGAGCCCAAGTTGTCGCTTCTCTGCAGTGGATGCAGCGACAATGACCTTCACACCCATCGAGACGGCAACATCAACAGCAGCCAACCCCACACCACCGCCAGCACCAAGAACAAGCATCGTGTCGCCATCTTGAAGAACCGCACGATGATGAAAGGCAAACCACGCGGTGAGATAACTCTGCATAAACGTGGCGCCCTGTCCGTCAGTCAATGAATCAGGAATCGGTAATGCACGGTGTGCAGCGACGATTGCTTGGTTTGAAAACCCGCCGACACCAACAGGTGAAAACACACGTTGCCCCACAGACAACCCGGTGACGCCAGGACCAAGTTCTGTTATTCGCCCAACGATTTCAGAACCGGGTCGATATGGAACCGGTGGTTTGATTTGATATTTTCCCTCAATCATTAACGAGTCGACATAATTCACGCCACATGCAAGTACATCGAGTCGTACATGACCATCTGGCAATGGCTGATCCGGCATCTCAACAATTTCCAAAGCATCGAGAGATCCAAGTTCATTTACCAACATCGTTTTCATCGCCACGACGGTACTAGACAAATCGTGCGACAGACCGAGCGGAGTACGATTCTGTGAATGCAACATATTCGTGACTCACTTTTTTTTGTCACGACCACGGTCTTGGCGCTCGTTGTTCGCACGCTTGCATCTGTGGGGCAGCCAGTTGCGCGCTTTCCCGATTCAGTGGGATACGAAACGCTTCGTCTGTGGGGAACAGTGGACCGATTCTGGCCCGTTCCACTGATGTATTCGATTTTGCAATCGGATGTCTCGCGCGTAGTTGGGCACATCGTGATTGGTGTTGCTGCATGGACATGGCTGGCATATGCGACATCACGTCTTTCACAATGGTCGAAATCGTCATTCGCGGCAATCATGTTGCTCGGACTGACACCACAAGTAATTCGCTACGACATCGCTCTTCTGTCTGAATCGTTCGGCATCAGTTTTACAGTCGCAGCAATTGCTGCCACCATGCAGGTTCTCATTTCACGCACACGCGTATCACTTTTCGTGTGGGCGGGTGCAGTTGTCGTCGCTGCGATGGTTCGGCCTACTCATCTGATCATTCTCGTGATTGCAATATGTGTTGTCGCAGTATCAGCAATTCGGACTCGTCAAAAAGACGCAACCATTGTCGCGGTTGTGCTGACTGCCTCAGTCTTTTTTGGCCTTGTGCAACTCCGCGGACATGGCCCGACATCGCTTTTGAATTTCTATACCGTTCTCGCCGAACGTGTCATGCCCAATGACGACCGGTACGAGTGGTTTGTCGCACGTGGGATGCCCGACATTGAGGCAACGCGAACTGCCACTGGTTACGACTATGACTACGAGCTTCCCGTGGATGTTGCTGACATCGTCGCACTACCAGTTGGTCAACAACCTCCCACATTGATGAGAGTGGGCGGTGTCGATCTGGCACGTTGGGCAGACGACGACGGGTGGAGACACTATGTCACGTATGTTGTGACCCATCCGGGTGACACCGCGTCGCGAGTCATTGATCTCTTCGACTCCACCATTGGTGCACGGAGCTCAAAATTCCTGCCCCTCGACAACGGCCCGATGATTCCGTGGTTTCTCTTCCAGTGGTGGCAATTCTGGATTGTTTTGTTGGGACTCGGACTGATCGGACACTATTTCTTCTCCCCCACACGCCGCATGGGCCACATCATCATGGTCATGACAGCGCTGACCGCAGTGATCTATTCAGCAACAGTACTCACCTCGGGAATAGAACATCCACGACATGCCGTCACGATGTCGGTTGTGCTGCGAGTGATCGCAATTGTTTCGATCGCCACTGTGTCAATTCGACCTCAGGCGTCACAAAAGACGACGTGAACTACGAGAAAATTCGTCTCACTTTGCGGCGAATACTTTCCAATTTTTTCTCACGATTACGAGCATCTGTCATTGCATCCAACCCATAGACACCAATCCATGTTGATCGTGTGCGCAATCCCATCATCAGTCGAATTGATCGAAACATCGTGCGTTTCCCAGGTTCTCCTTGGAGTGCATTGATCCACTTCGAAGATCCATGAGTGGTGATGACAATCAGGCGCGTGATGTTTGTGAGCAACGGCGACAAACGTGCCTTACCTTCGGGCAACGTCCATGCCACATCGTTCATAAACACACGATCTATCCAGCCTTTCAAGATTGCTGGCTGAGACGACCACCATGTGGGGTAGACAAACACCAAAGTGTCGCACCATTGGAGATCTTCGACATGAGTGCGTAATTCAGGTATGTGATTCAACTTCGCAGTGAGGTCTCCCACGTGATGAATTCGCTCGTATTCACTGAACACCGGATCAAAGCCGTCGACAACGAGGTCATGCTGGCGTAGTTCGTGTCCACATGCTGTGGCTTCTTCCAGCACCAATTGACGTGCCCGACCACAAAAAGAATCCGGATCGGGATGAGCAAACACGAGAAGAATTTTCATATCTTCGCCATCTTTTGTTCGATGCGCTCAAGAAAGTTCCGTCGATCAGAATCCGTCGCTTTATCCATGCGGTACAAACCCTGATGAGAGACACGTGCACGTTTTTTAGTCGTAAACCGCAACGCGCGCGACACAATTCGTCGGCCGTTGTCATTCACTATTTTCACGTACAGCTTGGGAGAACCATACGTCGTCACCACATGAATACGTTCGAGG
>JBEDHS010000056.1:0-8432 GCA_041173945.1 Actinomycetota bacterium | reverse complement strand
GGTGAAACGAGCCATGGTTTTGTCGGGGTCGAAATATGACACCGAGTAGGCCAACACGCCCGCACCCAGTATCGAGACAATCAACACCATCATCACGGCGAACGAATCCATCTCGAGAGAGATGCTCAGGCCAAGTGCGCCAAGCCATTCCCATTGCTCGCGAACAACTTCGCCGTCGGTGACTCCCCAACGCAACGCGAATGCGCTCGTCACTGCGAACACTGCAATACCGGCAACAGCAGAGAGACGAGGGCGCGACTGCCACACGGTGACTGCTGCGATTGCAACAATGAAATGAGCGAGGAGAAGTAAAAACATGGGTCGTGAAGTGTGTGCCGACCAGACTTCCCGGCTATCCGAGACCAAATTTTACAGAGGCAATGCTCGTTCTACTCTGGCTCATCAACAAATTGTGTGTACGCCTTGTTGAACAACAGTCGCATCGTGTCGGTCGGTCCAGAACGGTGTTTGGCCACAATGACATCTGCAAAACCTTTGTCATTCAGTTTTGTTTCGGTGTTTGCTGCTTCTTCGCGATACAAGAACATGACGACGTCGGCGTCTTGTTCCAACGCACCAGATTCTCGAAGGTCTGACATGACCGGTCGGCGATCTTGTCGTTGCTCGATTCCACGACTCAACTGGCTGAGTGCCACTACCGGAATTGAGAATTCGCGAGCCAACATCTTGAGGCCACGGCTTATTTCGGCCACTTCAAGTTGACGCGTCTCGTTGTTGCCGCCACCCATCAGTTGCAGATAGTCAATGACCACCATTGCAGGCTGAGAATCTGCAACGCTCACGCGGCGCAACTTCTGTCGAATCTGCATCACTGTAATTTGCGGCGTGTCGTCGATATAGAGCGGTATCTCTAGGCGGTTCATCGCATGCGTAATCTTCGTCCAGTCCGATTCCTGCAATCGGCCGCTTCGCATGCGATCTGAATCGACTTGTGCTTCGGCGGACAAAATTCGTTGCGTCAACTCTGTTGCCGACATTTCCAAAGAGAAAAACAACACGGGCCTGTTCGTGGTGCGCGCAGCAGTGACGGCCATTCCTAAAGCGAAGGCTGACTTACCCATTGCGGGACGTGCACCCACGATGTTGAGCGTGCCGGGCTGAAGACCAGAGAGCAGCTTGTCGAGTTTGGTGTATCCCGTGCGCACGCCGGTGATATCTGTTCCCGAATCAAATCGCGCTTCCAAGATTGCAGTGACTTCAGAGGTGAGTTCGTGCAGTTTTTGCAGTGAGTCGGTGATTTGGTCATCGCCGATATCAAACACAATTTGTTCTGCTTGATCGATCGCAATGCGGATATCTGCAGGGGCCGAATAACCAAGGTCTGCGATGTCGCTTGCGGCCTTAATGAGTCGTCGCAATGTCGAGGTGTCGCGCACGATGCTGATGTAGCGACCCGCACTCGAGATCGATGGCGTCGCATTTTGTAACTCGAGCAGGAAATTCAGCCCACCCATATCGTCAAGCAAATTGCTGCGACGCAATTCTTCCGACACAGTCACAGCATCGATCGCCTCGCCAATCGACGACAGAGCTTTTATCGCACCATATATATGGCCATGTGCTGGCTTGTAGAAATCTCGCGGATCAAGCTGGCGTTCAATCGCCAAGCCGACAGGCGTTTCGTCCAACAACATCGCACCCAACAACGATGCTTCTGCATCCAAGTTGTGTGGAGGCGTGCGGCTATCAGAGCGTGGTGCAGTACGCGATGGTGCCCGCTCGCCGCGGTCGACATAGTCCGTCATAGAAGACCTCTACCTTGCCCGTGAATCCCTGTGGATTGCTAGTGGACAACCCTGCGAAATCCTTGTGGATTGCGCTGGGGATAGTGCTCTGAATCTGTGGATAACGGATGGTTCCGTCAGAGGCAAATCAGCCAGGGACAACAGACAACTTGACGGTGCACTCGACATCGGCATGCAAACGAACCACAGCTGAGTGTGATCCTGTTGTGCGGATGGGTTGAGCGACAATCTTCTTGCGATCCAAGGTGACACCTGCTTGAGCAGCCAATGCAGATGCGATATCTGCAGTGGTGACCGAACCGAACAAACGACCTTCGTTGCCAGCTTTTGCTTTCAAGGTGAACGTCTTTGCAGTTAGTGCCTCAGCAACAGTGCGCGCTGCTTCACGATCGTTTGCTTCGCGCAAATCGCGAGCACGACGCATTGAATTGGCCTGGTTAATTGCACCATCGGTTGCCACCAACGCAAGGCCACGTGGCAACAAATAGTTACGCGCATGCCCATCGGCGACGGTCACGATGTCTCCACGACGTCCCACGCCGGCAATGTCTTCACGAAGAATGACGTTCATCTCAGGCCTCCACTTCGGTCTCTGCAACCTCAGTTGCAGCATCGTTACTGGTCTCTACGTCTTCGTCGACATTTGCAAAAGCAGATGTGATGGTCTGCTCTGGCATCTCGAGTGTTGACTCGTCTTCACGATCGTCACGACCCGGACGAGGTGCGCGTGTGGACACGGTGCGCTTGGTGTAGGGCAACAATGCCATTTCGCGAGCATTCTTAATTGCGGTTGCAAGTTCACGTTGTTGCTGAACGTTTGCGCCGCTCATGCGCTGACCGCGGATTTTCGAGCGGTCGGTCATGAAGCGCTGCAACAAGCTGACGTCCTTGTAGTCGATGAAAACGACTTTCTCGGCTGCCAGCGGGTTGGCCTTCTTTTTGAACTTGCGATTTGCCTCGCGAGCGTTACGAATCTTGTTCTTCTTGCTAGTCATGATGATGTCCTTATGTCAGGGAAGTAAAAGTGAGTTCTGTGGTCTAAAACGGTTCTTCGTCGGCTGGGAAGTAATCGGCGCCGCCTTGGTTGCCAGCACTTGGCGCGCGACCACCGCCTTGGTTGCCTTCACCACGTGGATTGCGATCCACTGATGCGGTTGCCCAACGAAGGCTGGGTCCGATTTCATCGGCATTAATTTCAATCGCAGTGCGCTTTTCGCCTTCACGATTTTGATATTCGCGTTGTTCGAGGCGACCCGAGACAATGACGCGCATTCCTTTGGTAAGAGTTGATGCGGCGTTTTCGCCCATCTGGCCCCACGCCACGATGTTGAAATACGAGGTTTGTTCTTGCCATTCGCCGTTGACCTGATAGCGACGGCTGACTGCGATGCCAAAAGATGCGACGCCTCGACCACCGGTCGTGAAGCGCAGTTCTGGGTCGCGGGTGAGATTTCCCACCAATGTGACGGTGTTGTCTGCCATGTTGGTTTTCCTTTACAAAAAGATTTTCTGGAGAGCCAGTTGCTCGAGGGGCGGCTTAGGCCGCAGTAACCATTCCACGACGAGCAGCTTCATCGTCTGGAAGACGAAGCAACTTGTGGCGCAAAACATCGTCGGACAAGCGGAAGTTACGCTCGACCTCATCGAGAGCACCAGCTGGCGCGACGATGTTAAACACTGCGTAGTAGGCCTCTTCTTGTTTTTGGATGGGATATGCAAGACGACGCTTGCCCCACCAATCGGGATTGCCGTGGACAGTTCCACCAACAGAGGTGATTGAAGAAGAAATTGTCTTCAACCAAGCATGGGCATTGCTCTCTTCGAGCTTGCCGCTGATAATGATCATGAGTTCGTAAGCACGCATTGCGTGTGACCTCCCTTCGGACCCGAGTTACGAGGCTCGGGGCCCCCGTGGGGGCAGGGTGAATATGTGACCCCGAGAGCGTATCTGACAAAAAACACCCTCCCACAAGGGTGTGCCCTCCAACTTCCGACCCGCCTCATCACAGGCGCTAAGTGGATATAACAACCACCGTTTGGGCACGATCGCCCATAGATTCACCAGATTTATTGGGCGGCGCGACGACGGCCACGGCCGACAATGGGCAACACGCGCAATAAATGGTGCCAGCGACATTCCGGACAGGCTTCAACGACATACGCCGCATATTCGTGGCTGGTGCGTTGCAGTTTCAACACATCCCGACGATCGGTGATGCATTTACCGTGCTTTGGCAAACCGTGACCAAACACATACGTCACCAAAGCAACATTGACTTCTTCACAAATTGGGCACAGCGTCTTTGATGGCTCGCCAATATTGCGTGCGGCCCGAATCAATTCGGGATGCGCATCACACACGGAGTCTTTGCTGACTCTTCCTCGCTTGACTTCATTAATCAATGCTCGTCGCGAGAGCTGATGATCGACAACACCGGCCCCACCACGCAACATGTCCACTGAGAAACCCATTAGCCCACAAGTTAGCCATAAGATTCGCCTATGTCAGACGCACGATGGGCTGTGACCGACGGCCGCACAATTTCATTCGGCCCGACGGTCTATGGAGACGACGAACTACGAGTGTGCGGAGACGTCCGCGGTAAGCGCGTTTTGGAACTGGGGATCTACGGAACCACCCCCAATGCGGTGACCATGGCCCAACGCGGAGCACGCGCTATTGCCGTCGACCCGAATCGCGATGTGATTCAACGTGCGCGACAAGCCGCGACGAACGCCGAAGTTGCCGTCGAATTCCATGAAGCAGATCTCGCCGATTTGGGTTTTTTGATGAACGCAGTTCTCGACTTGGTGGTGTGTGTCCATCAGATCGATATCGACACCGACATTGCTCGACTGTTTCGACAAGTTCACCGAGTGTTGCGACCAGAAGCGGGATTTGTTTTTGCTGTCCCGCATCCGATGTCGGCAGTGTTTGACGGCAATGATCCCACCGCCAAGCGACGGTACGGAACAACAACACCGACAATTGGCGAATTGGCCATGGCATTGCAACGCGCAAATTTTTCTATTGATGTGATGCACGAATTGGTGTCACTACACCAACCCAATGCAGTGGCTCCATCAATTCTCGTGGTGCGTGCCCGCAAACTTGGTTCGTAATACGCGCTGCAACGTGCAGTGGGTGATTACCCGCGATTAATACGTCGCGTTGGCCGCAACGATGCGGCGTTGTCTTTGTTGTTGTCCCACCACGTGCGCAAGCGTGACTGAATTTCTTCGTCTCCCAAGAGACCCTCTTCGAGACGAATGTCCATCAAAAATTCCATTGCTGCGCCCACGATTGGTCCAGCAGGCACGCCAAGAAGTTCCATGACCTGTTGTCCATCAAGCTCTGGACGAAGACTGGCAAGTTCTTCCTTGGCCATCAACTCATCAATGCGTGCTTCCATCTCATCCATTCGACGAGACAACATGCGTGCTTTCTTTTCGTTGCGAGTTGTGCAGTCACAACGCGTCAACACATTCAGTTCGGGTAGATAATCGCCGGCATCACGCACATATCGGCGCACTGCGCTGTCTGTCCATCCCATTTGATACGTGTGAAAACGCCCGCTAATCGCCACTAATTCAGAGACGGCAGCGATGTCCTCGTTGGAATATTTCATTGCTTTCATGCGCTCACGCGTCATTCGCGCACCAACAACTTCGTGGTGATGAAAGGTGACGCCTTTACCTTCTTTGAATCCACGAGTGCGTGGCTTACCAATGTCGTGATACAAGGCAGCGAGACGCGTGATGCGAAAATCAAAATCGGGGCGTGCATCTTTTTGCACATTGTCAACAACTGCCAATGTGTGCGTCAACACATCTTTGTGACGATGAATCGGATCTTGTTCCAATCGCATCAAGCGCAACTCGGGCAAGAACTGATCGACCAAACATGTGTCTGCCAGAAACCACAAACCCAAACTTGGTCGCGGAGTGACCATTAATTTGTCGAACTCAATACGAATTCTCTCTGCCGACACAATTGACAATCTCTCAGCCATGCGCGTGACTGCTTGAGTAATGGCAGGATCGGGAGCAACTTCTAACTGAGAGATGAATCGTGCAGCGCGCAACATGCGCAACGGGTCGTCAGTGAACGATTCCTCTGGTGACAACGGTGTGCGCAATTGACGTGTCATCAGATCTGCCGCACCGCCGAATGGATCGACAAGTGTCGGAGTGTCGCTGGTTAATTCCAGTGCCATTGCATTGATGGTGAAATCGCGTCGAGACAAATCTGCTTCGATGTCATCGGCGAACACCACGTCGGGCTTTCGTGAATCTGGCGAGTACGCCTCGGCGCGATGCGTCGTAATTTCATACACACGGTCGCCAATTTTCAGACCGATTGTTCCGAATCGTTCCCCTTGTGTCCAGATCGCCTCGGCAATATCGGCCACGATGGCCTTTATTTCATCGGGCCGCGCTGTGGTGGTTGCGTCAAAATCCATCGAATCTGAGATGGGCGCATCTGACGAACCCGCCAACAACAGGTCGCGAACGGTGCCGCCCACAAGGAACAAACGGTGGCCAGCAGCACGAAAACGTGTCGCCAATGGCGCCATTTCGTCAAAGATGGGTGTGAATCGTGCAGGAATCATCGCAAAACGTCTCCATACATATAGTGCGCACAAAGACTGTTCAAGGCTAGGTCCCAGATTCTCCGTTGGGCAGTACCGTTCGGAGAATGAGTGTGGCCGACAGCATTCCCCGGCGAGGAAGCCTCGATGCGGGGTCGGTGCGGGTCCACATTCGGCCACTGGAGAGGGATTCGCGGTGTGCCTTCATGGCCATCATGGGCTCTCATGGCGACAGGTTTTCACTTCCAGAGCCCGATGTCGTCGGGCACTGGCTCGCAACTCTTGCCCAATGGGGCTATTCGCGCGTGCGCACCAACGCTCTGAACCATGGAGCGAGTGCCACATTGCAGTCGGCTGGCTTCGACGTCGTTCAAGAACTGACCTTGTTGTCATTGACTCATTGGGTACCTACGCCACATCCGTCACCAAACGATGTTGTCGTCACGAAAACGCTGCGTTTGGGCACTGTCCGCCGACGGCTGCGTGATGAGATTCTGGATCTTGACCAACAGGCCTTTGGAACACAATGGGGGCTTGATCGGGATTTATTCGCCGATGCCATCTCGGCAACGACTCATCGCCAAGTTTTTGTCTCCCGCGAGGGGCAACAATTGACGGGGTTTGTGGTTGTCGGGGCAACGGGCGACACCGGATACATCCAACGACTTGCCGTCCGCGAGAGCATTCGGCGCCACAGCGTTGGTTCATGTCTTGTCGCTTCCGCTGTTCGCTGGGCACAAAAGCGAGGCTGCACACAGACTGTGGTGAATACCGAGACGACCAACGTGGCTGCACTCGGTCTCTATGAGAAAATAGGTTTTGTAGCACTACCCGATCGTCTCGCCGTTTTGCAGAAGGAGTTGCGATGAAAAAAATTGCATCTCTCCTCGCATTGTGTGCGGCAGTTGCCGTTGTTCCTGGTCGCGCACTTCACGCATACACACCCACCGGCGTGCAACCGCTTGTTGTTGCGACACAATCGTTCAACATCGCTCCGCCGTCAGCACTGCGCTTTGTTGTGACAGCACCCGACGAAATAACAGCCAACGAAAATAATCTTGTCGATATTCAACTGCATCGTCGCGTGGCGACTCGCGATTCTCTGCAATCACTTGCTAGTGGTGCAGCCACTGCGCGGGTGATCGACACTGTCACTCGTTCGTTACGAACGACAGAACGAGACGCCGAAGGACGACTTGTTGTCACAACAAATACGACCACTCAATCTGAAGCAGCGTCATCACTTCGTTTTTCATTCGATGGTATCTATCCCGTCACTCTGCGTATTCGCGATGCATTAACGAATGACGTCCTGGCATCAGTTCTTACCTTTGTGAACAAACGATCTGAACCTGTCACTTCACCACCCACGCCTGTGACCGCTGTGGTGCGACTGACTGCACCTCCATCACACACAAACACTGGGCAAATCGTCGTCACCCCTGAAACGCGTGAAAAAGTACAGCATTTTGTGGCTTTTCTGGCCACATACTCTGCACCACTGACAATTGGGATTCAGCCAGAAATCGTCTCGTCACTTGCGTTATCGACTCAGCCAGAAGATGCGCAGTTGTTGAATAACTTGCGCGATCAACTTCGTCGGTTCTCTGTGGTCACTTCGACATTCATGCCCAGTGATGTCTCGGTCTTTTCAGACACACAACTTGACGATGAATTCATTGAACAACTGCGCTTGGGCGAATCGACGTTGAGTCGATATTTGCCTGACGTAATTATTCAACGCAGCACATGGATTGCCGACTCTCCCGTGACGTCGTTGGGAACACAACTGTTGCGCAAAGCCGGAATTGCCTCATTAATTCTGATGCCGTCTGCACAACAAGACACGTCGACATCGGTGGCGCGTTCTGTGATGACTCGCCCCGAGGGACGCGCAAGTGACTTCATGTCGATACTTGCGGTAGAGCCGACAATTGCGGAAAAACTTTCGCAGTCCACCACAAACACAAGCGCGGCATTACTGGCCTACACGAGCGCTGCCGAAATAATCATGGAGGCAGATGACTTACGCGCAGCTGGTCGCAGCGCCGACGATGTGCGCATTGTGGTCTCG
>JBEDHS010000055.1:0-2847 GCA_041173945.1 Actinomycetota bacterium | reverse complement strand
TATCAAAAGTAATTCCTTGAAGAGCCCAAAATTCCTCGTACCTGGCGCGACCGCCGCGCAGCAAAGCGGTTTTGAGATACTGATTCTTGTCGTGGTACAAACGAAATTGTTTCCAGACATTGTCCACTGAGACTGCGATCGATGTCATTCGATACCTTCTGTCACATCCAAGGGCTACAGCGTACCTCTTAGTTGCAAATGAGTAGGTGCATACAACGTCGTTAAGTAGGCTCAAGATGATGAATCAACCACGTAGGCAGATGTGCCTGACTCCAGTAGCCACTGATAACTAATGTCAATTTGGGCTCCAATCAGACGCGTATCTGCCGCTCACGAATTGTTGTGGAATCTGACACTTCGCGAGCTGCGCACAAAGTATCGACGCAGCATTCTGGGGTGGGGTTGGTCAATGATGAACCCATTGGCCACGGTGGCTATTTATACCTTCGTCTTCGGTCACTTATTTCAAGCGCAAGCTCCAGTAGGGATAAATAGCGACATTCAAATTTTTGCCTTGTATTTGTTGTGTGGTGTTTTGCCGTGGAATTTCTTTCTCTTAGTTACCAACACAGGAATGAGTTCCTTACTTGGCAATGCTGCATTGGTACGTAAAGTCGCATTCCCTCGCGAAGTTCTCGTTTTTGCAAACTCGCTTCACGGAATTGTGCAGTTCAGTATCGAGATGGGTCTGCTCACAGTCGCTCTTTTGATCACCGGAAGTATCTTTGTTCCGTGGATTCCTGTTGTTCTTGTGCAGATGACCTTATTGGCGCTATTTGCGTCTGGTTTGGCACTTGGCCTTGCTGCTTTGAACGTGTATTTTCGCGACCTGAGTTATCTGTGGCAGATCGCTAGTCAAGTATGGTTTTTTTCAACACCAATTGTGTATAGCCCAGATCTCATTGAAGGTCGAGTGCCTGGTTGGGCGGAAGCGATATTGAAAATCAACCCGATGGCAACTTTCATAAAAGGATTTCGTCGATCAATGTATGACGCAACATTCCCAGGTTGGGACAATCTGGGTGCATCTGCACTAGTGGCGTTGATTGCGATGGTTGCGGGGTGGTCGTTGTTCACACGCCTATCGCGACGATTCGCTGAAGAGTTGTAAGACAACCACAGCATTTATTTAAGCCGACGTAGTTGGCTGGAAATGTAGGGACGGGCACGGCGTTGGCCACCTCGTTCAACAATTGCATTCTGCAGTCGCTCTAAAGCGGCGATGACGACATCGGGACGCGGAGTGCGACCCATGCCCATGCAATCTTGTAACCAGCCCGCTGGGCTTTGGTGTCCGCGTTCGTTATTGCAGCGCTTACATGCAGCAACTTCGTTTTCAATCCAGCTTGGGCCACCTTTGATGCGCGGTACCAAATGTTCTGTTGTGGGGATATTGCGTGAAGAATCGAGTGGGGCTGAACACCAGACGCAATAAGGGCCATCGCGTTCGAGAATCTTTTCCATGCGCTCGCGGCGGTTTAATTGGCGCGTACGGGACTCCACGTGAGCCACTGTATGAGAACGATGCGCTCTAGCGTGTAGTTGATGACTCGTGGCCGTTTTGCACCTTCGCCAACAGGGCCACTACACATGGGCAACCTCCGCACTGCTGTTGCAGCTTGGGGATCGGCCGGTGTGCTGCCAGAGCAGTTCGTCGTGCGGTTCGAAGACCTTGACACTCATAACGTCACCCGTGAACATGCAGCACAACAACGAGATGATCTTGCACGCTTCGGCATTGTGAGCGGCAGCGAACCGGTGTTTCAAAGTGACCGGTTCGATCTGTATCGCGATGCGATTGCGACGTTGCGCAATAAGGGTCTGGTGTATGAGTGTTTCTGTACGCGAAAAGAAATTGCTGCAGCTGTCGCGGCTCCTCATGGCCCCGTTGGTCTTTACCCAGGCACATGTCGCACATTGACCGACGCCGAACGCGAGAAGAAACGAGCTGTTCGCCCAGGCGCGTTGCGGTTGTTGGCAGACGGCACGATGGCAACGTTTGAGGATTATCTTGCCGGCACCGTGACAGGCGCAGTAGATGATGTGGTGTTACGGCGAAACGATGGAGTTCCCGCCTACAACATTGCGGTGGTGGTTGATGACGCACTGCAAGGCATTACCGAAGTAGTGCGCGGAGATGATTTGTTGGGAATTACACCGTCCCAAGTACATCTGCAACAGTTGCTCGGTGTGTCGACACCGATCTATGGCCATGTGCCATTGGTTGTTGGCCCCGATGGTGAACGTCTCGCGAAACGCCACGGCGCGGTGGACCTTGAATCGTTGGCAGAAATCGGAGTTGATGCCGACGAAGTACCGGAGACGCTGTGGGCGAGTTTGGGACAAACGAGTGAGGTGTTTGATTGGAGTCGTGTGCCGCAAGAGCCGTGGGTGAGCCCATGGAGTAGCGATGTGCGGTAGCCAGGAAAGAAAAAGAGCGACACGTGTGTGTCGCCCGTTTTCTTTTCAGAGGTGTGTTACAGGTTTCCCTGCCGGATTTCGTCAGTTGTAAGTGTAGGCACAACAGGGCCGATGGGAATTCCCATCGGCCCTGACTACTTGATGTGTCCCAACGTCGTCAGTGTTGGTGAGAACGCAACACCTTCATGAATATGTGAGTAGTGGCTTGTGGGATGGAAATAGAAAATGGGCGACCAATTCGGTCACCCATCACTATTTGAAGGTGTCCATAGATCGAAAGACCTATGTCAATCTCGTCGCATGTAAGTGTACGGGGTGGGTAACGGGTGCACCATCGAGAAGCCTTGGTTTCGTTACGCATTAGTGACACCATTGAGGAATGGGAAATCTGGAAGCAATCTTGGGATATGAAGGCGCACGCCGCGA
>JBEDHS010000054.1:0-6130 GCA_041173945.1 Actinomycetota bacterium | reverse complement strand
GCAACACACCTATGGGTGCTGGTGGTTTGGCTGCTTTGACATTGCCGGGCGCGTTCTGACGCGTGTCATCGAGCGCAACCTGCAATTTGCCCTGATAATCGACGAGCGCCTGCTCGGCTACTTCCAAACTGATGTCTCCACGCTTCACAAGTTGCTCGACATACAGTTTGCGAACGCTGCGCTTCTCGGCGATTGCCTTGTACATCAGTGGCTGGGTGTAGCTGGGATCGTCACCTTCGTTATGGCCATGCAAGCGATAACACACCATGTCGATCACGACGTCCTTGTGGAACTTCTGGCGATATTCATATGCCAACTGCGCCACGCGAACACAAGCCTCAGGATCGTCTCCGTTGACATGGAAAATCGGCGCCTGCACTGTCTTTGCAACATCGGTCGCATAAATCGAGGAACGTGCGAATTGTGGCGAAGTTGTGAAACCGATTTGATTGTTGACCACCAAGTGAATGGTTCCTCCAACGCGATAGCCACTGGTGTCACTCATCGCGAGGCCTTCATAGACGATTCCTTGACCAGCGAAAGCCGCGTCACCGTGCATCAACACAGGAATCACGCTGTATAGAAGCGGTGGTTGAATTGCGTCTTGTTTTGCACGCACCATTCCCAACACGACACCGTTCACTGTCTCGAGGTGGCTGGGGTTGGCGGCTAATTCAACATCGATAGACGCACCCGACGCAGCCTGATACACACCTTTGGCGCCCAAGTGATACTTCACATCGCCACTACCTTGAACTGAATCGGCACTGACGTGACCTTCAAATTCTCGGAACAATTGGGAATATTCCTTACCCATCACGTTAACGAGAACGTTCAGTCGACCACGGTGCGGCATTCCAAATACAACACCATGCATCCCGTCATCGGCAGCCGAACTAACGATGCGGTCGATAATTGGAATCATCGATTCGGCTCCTTCGAGACCGAATCGCTTAGTGCCTACATATTTGGTCGCGAGAAACTTCTCGAATGCTTCGGCGGCATTCAAGCGTTCAAGAATGCGCAACTTTTCATCCAATGTCGGAGTGAAAGTGATTCCCTCCATCTTTGATTGAATCCAGCGTTGCTCATCGGTGTCTTGAATGTGCATGTACTCAACACCAATCGTGCGACAGTACGCGTCACGCAGAACACCAAGCAGTTCGTCCAATTTCATCTTGGTGCTTCCCGCAACACCACCAGTCAAGAATTCACGCTCGAGATCCCAAATGGTCAAGCCGTAGTTGGCGGGGTCGAGTTCGCGTGGAAGTCGGGGTTCCTTCCAACGCAGTGGATCGATGTCGGCAATCAGGTGACCGCGAACGCGGTGCGAACGCACGAGCAAGCTGACTTGCATCTGCTTGTGCATCATTGTCTCTTCGCGATTTAGAGGCGATACGTCCGATGCCCACTGCACTGCCTGATACGGAATCTCTAATCCGCGGAAGACCTTGTCATAAAAACCATGTTCACCAAGCAACAATTCATGCACTCGCTTCAAGAACAGGCCGCTCTCCGCACCTTGAATAATGCGGTGGTCGTAAGTGCTTGTCACCGTGACAACTTTTGAAATACCCAATGTATTGAGGTTTGTTTCATCAGCGCCTTGGAACTCTGCCGGGTAGTCGATACTTCCCACTCCCACGATCACGCCTTGACCGGGCATCAATCGAGGAACCGATTGCACAGTGCCGATCGTGCCGGGGTTTGTGATCGACACATTCGCACCCTGAAAATCGGCAATCGTTAACTTGTTGGCTTTTACTTTGCGAATGATCTCGTCGTATGCCACCAAGAAACCCGCAAAGTCCAAGGTGTCGGCTTCGCGCAAAACAGGCACGACCAGAGTGCGTGTTCCGTCACCCTTGTCGACATCGACGGCTAATCCAACATTCACATGATCGTTGCGCACGAGAACGGGTTTGCCCGACGCATCTTGGGCGAAGCCATTTTTCATATTGGGAACTGCATCTGCAATTGCGCGCACGATTGCATAGGCAATTATGTGCGTGAACGACACTTTGCTCATTCCATGACGAGAGCGATAGTCGTTAATTTGTTTGCGGTTCACTTCAAGCAATCGGGCGGGAACGTTTCGGAAAGACGTTGCGGTAGGAACCGTCAAACTCTTTTCCATGTTGGTGACAATTGCGGCGCCGACGCCACGGATGGGCTCGCCCTCTGGAACAACTGGGGTGGGTGCAGGCGTTGGCGCTACAGGTTGCGATGCAACTGTGCCGTTCGTTGTCGAACCATTTGTTATTGGCACAGCCGCTGGGGCAACTGACGCGGCACCATTTGATTGTGGAGTTGACACCGGCGAAGAAAATTGCGGGTTCTGTGATCGATAGTCACTGAAGAATTCACGCCACGCTTCACTGACCGACAGAGGATCGGAGCGAAATTGCTCATACATCTCTTCGACCAACCACGAGTTGGCTCCGAAGTCCTGCGTACGGTCCGCTAAGTCAGCCATGTTCTTGCCTTAGATCTTTGCCCCGAGGGGATATGGGGTTCCCTCTCAGAGGTCACCACGGACGCCGTTGTCCGCGTGACAAATGGTACTTGCCAAGTTGCTGTGGCGAGTCTCTTTCGCGTGTATTCGGGAGTAAATTCAGTCTCATGAAGCGCACCCTCCCTTTTGTTGCCGCAGTTGCCCTTGCCGTGTCGGCATGTGGCGGATCTGGCTCCAGCGAGCCAGCTGCAACCCTGCCCGCTGATGCTTTGGTGGTCAAAGCCATCACTGGCTTGAAGTTTGACGCCGAGGACTACGGACCGGTGCCGGCTGGAGAGGTGTTATTTGGTTACTCGAATGAGGACACCGTGCGCCACACCTTGATTTTGGCCAAAGACGGCGTGAAGGTTCCCAATTTCAAATTGGAAGTCAACCGCAAAGGCGATGTTGACTCTGGCGCTGTGAATCTGGACGCCGGTACATACACCGTCATTTGCGATGTTCCTGGTCACAGCAACATGCGAGCAACACTCGTTGTCGAATAACTCACATACTTTTCGTCATCACAGATGACATAAAAAAGGGCCACCCTTTCGGGTGGCCCTTTTTGTTCGATGGGTTTAGTACATGAAGACGATCGAGACCACGAACAAGATGACGAACAACACCACCGAGGTGATGATTGCGTTCTTGTGTGTCTCGTATGGCCACAGCAACTTATTGCCAGCCTTAATGCCTCCAAAGATTCCGAGCGCATTCATCTGCAACAGTGCACCCAAGATGACCGAGATCAGAATGAATGTGTAGCCCTCGCCCGTGGTTGCTTGGAATGACTCTGGGTAGAAGTGAGCGGCGCCGACCATGAAGAACAACATCGATACCGAAAAGATCATATTTTGACGTGATGCAAGCAGTGCGCGACGACCCGCTGTTGCTGCATTGGGATCCGCCTCTTGACCATTCAAAACATTCGTTGCATTCGCAATGACGACTTTCTGGTTCTTCCAGATGATCATCCACACGTTGGCAGCCATTGTGATTCCCAAAATCATGCCAACAGTGATTGCCGCATTCTTCGCGTTCGCAGCATCACGGCCTTCATGGTTCATGAAGTCCTGCATGTAGTCAGGAACAACGCCGACAATGAGAAGACCGGTTGCCAAAGTGGCAATTGCGGCCCAACGGAACCACCACAGAGCACGAGTGGCGATCTGAGTGATGGTGATATTGCGTGCTTTTCCTTCGTCGCCGTATGCAGCAAGTCCTGGAACTTGAACGAAGTTGAAGTAGTACAACAATCCGATCCATGTGATACCTGCAAGGACATGGAGATAGCGGAACCAGAAGTTGCCAATGGCGTACTGGTCAAAAAGTGCTGACAGCATGAGTAATTCCCCTTGTGTGAGAGCCCATAGGGCGTCTTTTTCAAGTTACCCCCCTGAGCCACCGGAAGGGTGGAATGTGGCCCGCCGAACTAACCTCGGTACCACCATGGCGCACGAGTTCATCTACACCTGTTACAAACTGGCCCGTTTTTACCCTCCAGACCGCACAATTTTGGAGAACATCTCGCTCTCGTTCTATCCAGGAGCGAAAATCGGTGTGATTGGCTCAAACGGCAGCGGAAAATCCAGTTTGTTGCGCATCATGGCCGGTCTCGACGATGGCTACACCGGTGAAGCTCGCCTCACTCCCGGATTTTCCGTTGGACTGTTGGAACAAGAACCACAGCTTGACCCCTCCAAGAACGTGCTCGACAACGTCATGGATGGTGTCGCACCAATTCGCGACATTCTGTCGCGTTACGACGAAGTGATGGCCATGTGGGGAGACCCCGATGCTGATTATGAAAAAGTCGGTGCACTCCAAGCAGAACTAGAAGACAAGATTGCCGCAACAGATGCGTGGAGTCTTGACCGCAACGTCGAGATTGCAATGGATGCATTGCGATGCCCGCCGAACGACGCAGATGTCACCACATTGTCGGGAGGTGAACGTCGACGTGTCGCACTGTGTCGACTTCTTTTGTCACGTCCTGATCTGTTGTTGTTGGACGAACCAACAAACCACCTCGATGCCGAAAGCGTGGATTGGCTCGAACGTTTTCTGTCTGAATATCCGGGAACTGTCGTCGCCATCACCCACGACCGTTACTTCCTCGACAATGTCGCCAAATGGATTTTGGAGCTCGACCGCGGGCGCGGATTCCCCTTTGAAGGCAACTACTCGTCGTGGTTGGAGCAAAAACAACTTCGCCTAGAAGCCGAGGAAAAACAGAACGACAACCGTGCGCGCACACTGCAACGAGAACTCGAATGGGTGAAGATGTCGCCAAAGGCGCGACAAGCGAAAGGTAAAGCGCGACTCGCCGCCTACGACAAGTTGCATGCCGAAGCTTTGGCCGCTGAACGTGGCCCCGACAAACTTGAGATTCATATCCCTGCCGGACCACGTCTTGGCGACAATGTCATCACCGTCGAGAACCTGTCCAAAGGATTCGGCAACCGATTGTTAATTGAGAATTTGTCGTTCTCACTTCCCCCTGCTGGCATTGTGGGAATCATCGGACCAAACGGTGCAGGTAAATCAACGTTGTTCTCGATGTTGACGGGTCAACAAGCGCCAGACTCGGGCACCATCACCGTGGGCGACACCGTGCAATTGAGCTACGTCGATCAGAACCGAGACTCACTCGATCCCACAAAGACGGTGTATGAAGAAATCACAGAAGGGGTCGAACACATGAAAGTGGGCGGCCGGGAAATTCATGGTCGTGCCTATGTTGCAAGTTTCAACTTCAAAGGTGCAGATCAGCAAAAACTTGTTGGCGATCTCTCCGGTGGAGAAAGAAACCGAGTCCACTTGGCGAAAGTACTGAAGCGAGGTGGCAACGTCCTTCTCCTCGACGAACCCACCAACGACTTGGATGTTGACACGTTGCGCGCGCTTGAAGATGCTCTTGAGGCATTCCCAGGCTGTGCAGTAGTGATTAGCCACGACCGCTGGTTCCTTGACCGCATCGCCACGCATGTTCTTGCATTCGAAGGAGACAGTCAGGTGCGCTGGTTCGAAGGAAACTTCTCCGAATACGAAGCATGGCGCCGCAAAGAACTGGGCACGGCCGCCGAACAACCACACCGCATCAAATACAAGCCTTTGTCGAGGTAGAACATGGCCGTCAAGATCATCAAAGGAATCTGTTTTGCCATCTTTCTGAGCGGTATCCCCGCGTTGATTATTTCGTCAATCGCAGGCAATAACGAAGGTTGGGTTCTGACCTTTGGAATGACCACTGCAATTGCAGCGTTGATACTGATGTCTGTTTCTGCTGTGACGGCCAAAAAACGTATTGACACATTCGATGAGGTGATCGCCGAGAGGATCGAGCAACGAGTTCGTCTCCTTGTCGATGCTGGCGTGCCCGAAACCGAGGTTCGTGCTTTGGTGCGCGATGCCATTGATCTTTCACGTGGACAACAGTGACCAATACTGAACTTTTTGATTCATGGCGCGATTACTCAGATGCCCAACTCGCCACAGCCCTAGCGAGCCACGTCGGACAACTGCTTGATGAACATCGCACCTTGTTGATTGAGCGAGGAACAAGCGTCTGGCAATTGAAAGACTCAGGCGATCTTCTCGCGCACCACTTCTTAATGGAGGCCTTCGCTGCAC
>JBEDHS010000053.1:0-4093 GCA_041173945.1 Actinomycetota bacterium | reverse complement strand
CTGTCATGAAACTACCTGAAGTATCTCTGTCCTTGTAGTCGGGTAGGCACATCCCGATCAGCGCCACAAAACCCTTGTAAATGGCGGAAATGGGCGGAATTCGCCGCGTCTAGTGGTCAGTCTGGCGGCGGTTCGCCGGGGTCAATTACCCCTGTGATGCGTCTGACATCCAAAAACTGATCAGCCCCAAGGGGGACTCATTGACGGTCACCGAGACGTCAATCTGCCCCGGTCGGCTCGCCACAACGCTTTGCAAGGGCAGGGCAAAGTGAAAATTCAGGCCTTCGCCTAGGTTCAGTTGTGCATCGCCATGGAATTGGAATTCAATGCTCGCAATCTCTTCAACGATGTCGGGGTAGCGCAAGATGATGCGCCCCGTGTGAGTCTCGTGGACACGATGCGGATGCACATACACCGACATTGCCAAATGTGCATCGATTGATGAAGGAAACCCCGATGCTGTGGCAATGCGGGTAATGCCTCCGCTGACAACATTCAGCATTCCTTCGCGAATGTTTGCATAATCACACAACAGCAACGTTGTGAGATCTAGCCCGGTGGAATCAAAGTCGTCGAGGTTCACGACCTCAACGGTACTTACTCTCCAGCGGGAACGATGACGACGGGCACTTTTGAATGGCGCGACACGTAATCGGCCACTGAACCCAACAAGAGCCCCATCACGCCACCATGACCACGTGCACCCACCACAATCACATCTGCTTGAGTGTTCAACAGCGCATTACGTGGGTCGTTGTTCTCAAAGTGCATCGCCAGCGACACTCCACGGCTCGCAGCTTTTTGTGCAACTCGCTTGTTCTCATCTTCGAGAACATTCTTTGCGCCGGTGTCATCGAATGTGTAGGACATTGCCATTTCGGCAGGAACTACGATGGGACTCCATGCAGCCATCAAGATGACGGTGTCACCAGAGTGGGCAAATGAAATCGCCCAATCAAGTGCTTTGGCTGAGTTGGGGGAGCCATCGACTCCCACCACGATCCGACGCTTACCTGCGGTATCTGTTGTCATACCTTTGACCGTACCTCTTTATATGGCGACTATCCAGAGTTGGGCACCTTTGCGGTAGAAATTTTCCGCCGCCGGGTACAAAAATTATCGCTTCGACCGCGATGGTTTCTTAATGCACGTGTTCGTGGGTGTGGTGAACGTAGGCGCGATCAGATGTTGCGAAACGAATGACGTAGACGACGACGAAAGTTAACGTTGCCCCAACCGTGATGGTGGGCCCGGGTGCCAAATTCAGGTGATAGGCAGCGACAAAGCCCCCCACAACTTCCACCAGACCGATGCCAATTGCCCCTCGCGTGATGGAGGCAACATTGTTAAAGAACAGTCGTGATGTCGCAGTCGGAGTGATGAGAAGCGACACGGTGAGTGCGATACCGACAGTGTTAAGACACACCACAACACAGATTGCGAGAAGAATCAACATCGCCATGTCGAGTCGCTGCACTCGGATTCCAATTTGTGTGGCGTGATCACGATCGAAGGTGGCGAATTTCAAATCGTCAAATCGATACCACACAAAAGCCAACGCCAACACAGTGAGAACAAGAGTGGTCCATAAGTCACCTGCATTAACGGTGAGCAACTGTCCGAACAGAAAGTGCGTGATTGAGACGTTTGTGTCAATTTTGCTTAACGCCAACACACCAAATGCGAACATTCCACTTCCGACGACGGCAATGACCGAGTCGTGAGCGATGCGACGGTTTTGAGACAACAGATGAATGACCACAGCCATAAATACTCCCGCCACGAGTGCGCCTGGCAAGACTGCTTGAGCACCAAACCATCCAAAACCCAGTGCGACACCGCCCAGCACACTGTGAGACATTGCATCGCCCATGTAGGCGAGTCGACGCAGTGAGATCCAGGTGCCCACTGTGGGAGCCAAGATTCCCACCATGATGCAAATGAGGCCGGCTCGTTGGGAGAAATCTGATTGGAACGGGTCAAGCAACCAACTCATGATGTTGCCTCTGTAGGACTCACAGAGAACAAGGCTTCGAGCTTGTTGTCGGCGAGTTCCGCTGCGGGTGCGCCATCGCCAACAAGACGTCGATTGATTGTGAGACAACGCGCGAATCGTTTCTTCACCAGTGAGAGATCGTGGGTCGAGACAAGAATGGTGGTGCCAGCTGCAGCAAGATTTTCAAACAGCGAAATCATCTCGTCGGTGTGCACCGCATCAACTCCAGAGAGAGCTTCATCTAACAACAACACATCGGCCTCTTGTGCCAATGCTCGAGCCAACATCACGCGTTGCACCTGTCCGCCCGACAATGTGGCAAGAGATCGACCTTCCGTCCCTGCAAGATCGACTTGTGCCAGACATGTCAACACATTGTTCATATCCTCGTGCGTTGCACGCATGCGGCGACCATGAAATCGTCGTCGCCCTGCCAGCACCACTTCACCCACCGTGATGGGAAAGCGCAGGTCAATGTCGGTTTGTTGAGGAATGTAGGCAATGGATTGTCGTTCCAGGTGGTGACACCGTTGTCCGTGAATAACTACGTCGCCGTCATGGTCGACGAAACCAGCGAGAGCCTTGAACAAGGTCGATTTTCCCGCACCATTTGGTCCGACGACAGCGACTAGCTCGCCAGCATTCACAGAAAACGTGGCATCTGAAAGCGCGACGTAGGCGTCATCGTAGGTGACAGCGACATGAACCGCGTCAAGAACTGATGATGTCATTGGCACCGCAAACCTTGAGCAATTTTCCGGATGTTTTCTCGCTGTATGGAGATGTATGTCTCGCCATCTTCGAGAGCAGATTCAGAAAGAGTTTCGATGGGATCTATTGAATCAACGTCAGCCCCAATGACTGATGCGACTGTCTTAGCAAGTTCATCGGGAAGCAAATTTTCAAAAAACACCGTTGTCGCACCAGCGTTCTGTGCGGCTGCGGCGATGTCTTCGAGTTCTTTGGCAGAGGGTTCATTGTCGGGGCTCACGCCAGCAATGGGAACAGTATCCAAGTTGGTGCGTGCCGCGAAATATCCAAATGCGTCGTGTGAAGTCACTAGTGCTCGAGATTCACATGTGGTGAATGCTTGGTCCATGTCGGTTCCAAGTTGAGTGAGTTCGTCCCGGTAGGTCTCGCCATTTTGTGAGAATGTGTCTGCGTTATCGACCGACAGTGTTGATAATGCAGCGACCACAGAATCAGTCATGCGGGCCATATTCGCTGGGTCGAGCCATGCGTGAGGGTCGGTGTCGCCATGATTGTGATCATCATCTTCTACTTCGTGTGCGTGATCATGTTCATCAGCATGTTCACTGTCGGAACTGTGTTCATCTGCATCCTTGGCTATTTCAATTGTGGTCGCCGAGTCGAGCAAGTCGACAACAACAATCGAAGAGGGAAGTTGTTCAACTGCTTTTTCTACTGACGGCTGAAGACCACCACCCAGGTAGAAGACCGCGTCAGCATCAGAGAGTGCATCGAGTTGTTGTGCGGTGAGTTGATGATCGTGTGCGCCCACGCCTGGGGGAGTGAGATTGACGATGTTGACATCAACATCGTTTGTGACACGGCTGACGATTTCGCTAATCGGATAAAACGCAGCAGCAATGGTGAGCGCATTGGGATTTGTTGAAGAGTTCTCAGAATTTGTGTCGCTTGAACACGAGGAAACAACAAGGGCAATGGCAGCGAGGGCAGAAACGGAGCGGGCTGGAAATCTCATGGAACGCATCATATCGATAATGAGAACAATTCTCAAAATGGAGATAAAGCACCTCTGTGGCTTACGTACAGGGTTCCGTTGACCGAACTATTGAAAAGTGGTTGTTCGAGCCGTGGGGGCCGCCCACTTTTTCCAACGGCTGATGACACGGATAAAAAAGGTGGCCACGATGGCCACAACGGCAACCGCGACATCATTCAGGTCCAACCGATCGCCAATAACCACCAGTGCCGTCGCCACAAAAGCAGCGGTGGCGTATATCTCGCGATGGAGGACCGCGGGAATCTCGCGCACGAGAACATCGCGAATCATGCCACCGCCAATCGCGGTCAAGATGCCAATTGCCGATGACCCCACGGGGCCAACTCCAA
>JBEDHS010000052.1:0-6831 GCA_041173945.1 Actinomycetota bacterium | reverse complement strand
GTGGAAGAGAGGGGCGTATGCCCCTCTCTTCTTTTTTCTTCCGTTCGTTCTCGATGGTGCCGGTGTCACTACAACAGGTGTTGTTCGATACGACTACAGCCGATTCATGAGATGAAAGATCTCGGCTGCTCCCACTGAAAAAGGGGCACCTAAGTCGGCAAGGCGCTGTCTCATCCTGTTTCTGAAAGCATCAATGCCGTCTTCATCTGTTGCTTTCATCGTTGATTCAAATTGCGACACGTGCTTTTCGAGAGCGACCAGTTTGGTGTCCACCCAGTCACTGACATCTTCATAATGATTCGGCTCGTCTGCTTCCCAGAGCAACAGGGCATCGGGTCGATGGTGGGTGACACCAAAGTCGCGCATGTGATGTTTTAGAAAGTGTGGATCTCGAGCGGCGACAATTGCATCGCATACGTTCATGCCTGTGTTGCGATGATCTGGATGAAGTCGGTATCTCTTCCACGGATCGTGTGTGGCCACCACATTGGGCTGCAAGGTGCGAATCAAAAGTGCGATTCTGTCGATCACTTCACGTGAATGTTCAAGTTCACCGTCGACGTATTCAAGGAAACTGACTGAGCCCATGGCACCAAGTGCCAGTGCTGCATCTGCTTGCTCTTTTTGACGTGTCCGCACAAGAGCTTCAATATCGGCGTCGGGATTCCATGTTCCTTTTGAGCCATCGGTGCAGACCAAGTAGTGCACGACACTGCCTTGCGCTGACCATTTCGCCAAAGTGCCACCAATACCGAATTCGACATCGTCGGGGTGTGCACCAATTGCCAACACCACCTGCGGGGTGACCAAATTGCTCGAATGTGTTGCAGTGTGCACTGGTGGCTGGCCGGGATCATTGGCACTCATCGTGGATTCCTTTGCGTGTGTGAGGTGTTGTTGCGTGTGTGAAGTTCTTCCAGATCGTCTGCTGTGTCCAGATCCAATTCAAGAGATTCGTCTTGGATGACTTCGTAGGCAAGATGACATTGGATTGCGATCTGAATGTGGTTATCCAAACTGCCTGGGCCATAAGCGGTGTGGAATGTGGAGTCGAGTGGAAAAGACAAGACGTTTGTGCCGTCACGGTGGCGATCGGCAACCATGGTGACAACGTTGGGACGAGCGACATGATCGAGTCTGTGTGCAAGTGGGAGATCAGCATGAGAGACGATGACATGGTCAAAGCCGTCATCGCGTAAATGCGCTCTCGCAGTGGAGACTGCATTGTCGAGACCAGGAGTGGGGCAATGCACAATGGAAGCACCGAGGTGGGTAGCCCATTCGACGACATCTGCATCAGAACAGGCGACGTAGACAGGAAGTGGATGTGCGGCACGAACCACTGATTCAGCACACGTTCGTGCGAGATCTTCACGCTCGGTGGGAGTCAAAGTCTCTGACAGACGTCCTTTTGCCATCGTGAAGGACTTCACGGGAATGACGACTGCTACACGCACCTCATCAGCCTACGAACCAACCTCTGGTTGTGACCTACGCTAGGCACATGGGGCAAATTCGTATGGCAGTTGTGGGGGCTGGATCGTGGGGTACCACCGTGGCTTCTGTGGCTGCTGTGAACACACCCACTGTGTTGTGGGCACGACGACCTGAAGTGGCCGAGACGATTAACTCCACGCATCGAAATCCCAATTACCTCTCATCAATTGCGCTGTCACCGTCGCTGAAAGCTTCGTCATCACTTGTTGAGACGGTCTCTGATGCAGATGTGGTGGTGATGGCCGTTCCGTCGCAAGGTTTTCGTGCGACCTTGCAGGAGGCAGCAGCTCATATTCGACCGTGGGTGCCGATTGTGAGTTTGTCGAAAGGTTTGGAACCAGGTTCGTTGTTGCGAATGTCTCAAGTCGCAAATGACGTGATGCCAGGGCACCCCGTTGCCGTTCTTACGGGTCCGAACCTTGCATCTGAAATTGCTGCTGGGCAGCCAGCAGCAACAGTGGTCGCAATTGATGATGCGGTCATTGCAACCGCTCTTCAGCAATTGTTTTCTGGCTCAACGTTTCGCGTGTACACAAACCCCGACGTTGTGGGATGTGAAATTGCGGGCGTTGTGAAAAACGTGATTGCGATTGCATCGGGTATCGCCATGGGAATGGGTTTTGGGGACAACACACGAGCGACATTGTTGACGCGAGGTCTCGCCGAGATGACACGTCTCGCGATTGCGTTGGGAGGATCGGCTGAGTCTCTGGCAGGCTTGGCAGGAATGGGAGATCTGATCGCGACATGTTCATCCACCGCTTCTCGCAACACCACCGTGGGAATACGTCTGGGGCAAGGTGAATCAATTGGCGACATCGTTGCCTCGACTTCGATGGTTGCCGAAGGAGTGCGCAGTTCAGCAGTTGTGTTGGAGTTGGCTCGACAGCACGGAGTGGACATGCCGATCACTGAACAAGTGGTGGCGGTCTGTCATGACAACAAGAGCGCATCAGATGCTCTGATTGCGTTGATGAGTCGACAATCACGTCCCGAGGTCCTATGACGGGCCGCATCATTGGTAATCGCGGTGGTCAGTGGCGGGCCACGGTGACAGAACATGGTTCGGTGCTGCCAGATGATGGCGGCAAAGAACTCGATTGGTTCATTGCAGCAGACGACCGGTGGTACGTGCCACGAGATGAAACGACGACGCGTCAGAAGTGGTATTCCGGGTTTCCCGTGAGCGAGACCCGAGTGCGTATTCCTGGTGGGGACATGGTGCAACGCGTGTATTGCGTCGCCGATATGGGCGGCATGACGGTGATGGAGTTCGAAAATGATTCTCCGATGCCAGTTGTCATTGCTGTGACACGATCCGATGTTTTTACGACACGTGAGCCACACCACACTGCCCCATTGGGCATTGAATTGCCTGCCGATTCGATTGTGTTGCCCGTAGGACACAAGAGTTCCACCCGTATTGCACTTGCACACTCACAGCCAACATCTGGGCGACTCCCCGATGACACCGCTCATTATCAACAAGTGGTGCGCGGCTGGGAGACTGCATGCGATAAGGCGTCTCGAATGACATTGCCCGACCACACCATTGTGGCCACTGTGGCGAAACGTCGTAGTGAACTGTTGTTGGGTATTGGAATCGATACAAACAATGCCATCGAACGTGTACGACTGGGAGAGATTCACAGAGACTCAATCATTGAAGTCGTCGATTGTGTTCAACACCGACTTCGTCGTGAAAAGCGTTCCAAAATTCTGCGATGGGACACGCCTCATCTGTTGTTAACGGCAGCTAAGGCAACAGTCATGCTCGGTGATGAGACTGCCACAGGAGATATTGCTCGTGCGTGGTTACGCATCGCTGATCGTGCGGTGGCCGATCTTCCTGTTGAGATGCCAGAAGATTTTGGGGCAATCGCGTGGGCCGAGTCACTGTTGGCATTGGGTTCACCCAGTGGTGGCCAGTGTCGAATCCTGCCGTTTGGTACTCCAGAGCCATGGTGGGGTGCATCGTTTGATGTTCATGGTCTTATTGCAGACCCGTATCGTGACGTCAGTTTTGCTGTGCGTTGGCACGGCGAACGACCAGCCTTGTTGTGGGAGGTCACCGGGTCCCCAGGTGTGGTGTTATCTCACCGTTCATGGCTAAGCACTGATGCCTCTGGTGAGACTCTGCTTGAAGCGCCTGTGGCCGTCTAGATCTCTGGCTCATCTTCATCGATATCGAAGGGGTAATCCTCATCGAATTCTTCTTCTCGATTGGCATCGGTGGTCACAAGTTCGGAAACGTTCAGCAATGCACCACAATGAGGACATTCAACATCGGCATCCTCTGACCGGAGATCGGCGTGACAGCGTGGACATTGCCATAGTGGGTGAGCAGTCATGGTTTCAAGATTGCACAACACACCCAAGTTGTGAAGATGTAATAGATACTTGATCCGATGGCGCCGCGCACTCAATATGAGTGCGAGTCGGCTATGTGGTTATCTGTCTATGTCGTTATCTGTCGGTGAACAATTCGAAAGTGTCACCAACACCAATGTCGCCGGTGTGGGTCACCATCGCATACACACGACTCAACGGTCCGTGTTCGTGATGCATGGAATTGAAATCTTTGTCGACGAACCATTGGCTGTTCTTAGAGCACGGCAATGTGTAGGCGGTCAGAAATCCCCGCACATTTCCGCATCGAAACTGAGCTCCGGGTCGAAATGCATCGGCTGCAATGCCAGAGACGGTGATGTTTTCCCCTGCGAATCCTGGCTCGATGGGGTGTCCACTGGCGCGCAATGCGTCAATTGCTTGCGTGCTCCAGATACACAGAGCTTGCCACGGGCGACCATGATGAACGCGAGATCTCTGTGCGTCACCAGCGAGCCCTTTCCATGTCACTGTGGCCGACTCGATTGCTTTTTTGGGCAATCCTTGTGAAGCGTGCAGATGTGCAACATGTCCGATGTGATGTCGGTCAAGCATGCGCATTGTCGGAAAGAAACGCCACATTGCGGCAAGGATGGACTCGACATGTTGAGAATCCAGCTGCGGGTATTTTTCGATCAGTGATGTTGTCAGCGCGTCAATTGCGCGATCTACATTGTCGAGAGAGGGAAGCCGAACCCCGCCCAGTGAGGCAGTTTCTGCGATGAAACCTCGTGCGCCAGCAAGCCAACCTTCGGGGATTGTGGATTCATGTGTGTGATGGGTCCACAGCGTCGCAAGGTTTTCAACTGTTTTGCGAGCGTCTTGAGCGCTGTAGACGTAGTTGCCAACGGTGATTGATGTGCGAGCGCTCATGGTTGAAGCCTACGCTCGTAGCGATGGCGCAACCAGAACCCACATTGGATGTTGAACGTTCATATTTCGACAATGGTGCGCGCGTTGTCGCAGGAATTGACGAGGTGGGTCGAGGAGCATTAGCGGGACCCGTGACAATTGGCGTTGTCGCCATCGCGTCCGACGTGACAGATATTCCCAAAGGCTTGCGAGATTCAAAGTTGATGACACCTGCGCGTCGAGAAGCGATGGTGCCAGTGGTACAGGAATGGGCGCATGCATATGCGACGGGTTCTGCAACGGCCCAAGAGATAGACAAGTTCGGAATTATGTCGGCACTGGGATTGGCGGCAAGTCGAGCTTTGGCAATGTTGGGTGTTGTCCCCGATGTCGTGATTGTCGATGGCAACACGGCGTTCATTGTCGAAGAAGAGTCAGGACCCCGGGTCGTCACTCACGTCAAAGCGGATCAAAATATCGCATGTGTGGCCGCGGCAAGTGTGTTGGCCAAAGTGGAACGCGACGAATACATGACGTCACTGCACGATGCATATCCGCACTATGGATGGTCATCGAACAAGGGCTATGGCGCCAAGGTGCATACAGATGCCATTCGAGAACACGGCACCTGCGATTTCCATCGCACGTCATGGAATCTGCTGCGCTGACACAGCAGAGGTAGTTCTTACTTCGAGACTTTGATGTCCTTGAAGGGCGAACGTGAGTCGATGCCGGGCTCTTTTGGAAGTCCGAGAACGCGTTCACCAACAATGTTGCGCATCACTTCGTCTGATCCACCTGCAATTCGCAGGCCTGGTGTTCCCAGCACAAAGTTGGCCCATGCATAGGTGCCCCACTCGCCAGAGTCGGCAATGAGTTTTGGTCCAAGGACGTGTGAGAGGAACTTGACGAGTCGAGCCTGGTTGTTGACCAACACCATCTTGCCGATGGATCCCTCTGGTCCAGGCAACTGACCGGCTTTTGCCTTTGCTGTGGTGCGTGCAGCGTTTAAACCAGCAATGCGGTAGTTCATCACGATGTCGGCCAACTGATGACGAATGATGGGGTCTTTTTCAAGTCCGAAGTGCTTCACCATGGCAATGACTCGGGTGAGCAAGTTGTTGTCACCGGAGTTATTTGTACCAATTGACGCACGCTCGTTCATCAATGTGGTGAGTGCGACGTTCCATCCATTGTTGACATCGCCCAAGCGCATGCTGTCTTTCACGCGCACTTCATTGAAGAAGATCTCGTTGAAGCTTGCGCCACCGGTCATCTGCTTCAACGGACGTACTTCAACATTGGGGTCTTTGAAATCAATGATGAATGCGGTCAGGCCTTTGTGCTTCGGCAAATCCCAGTCGGTGCGTGTCATGATTTCGCCGATGTCTGAATAGTGAGCACCTGTGGTCCACACTTTCTGGCCGGTGATGACCCACTCGTCGCCGTCTTTGACGGCTTTTGTGGTGAGAGATGCGAGGTCTGAGCCGGCACCTGGTTCAGAGAACAATTGCGATGCAATCATTTCTCCGCGCCACAGTTTGCGCACATACATGTCGCGCGCAATTTGTGAACCATGATCGAGAATTGTGGGTGTCACCATTCCCAAACTGATGGCGAATGCTCCTTGATCGGGAACGCGATACTGGGCTTCAAGTTGGCTGTAGAGGCGATCGTATGAAGGGGGAAGTTCGCGTCCGCCGTATTCTTTCGGACCAGAAATCCAACCAAAGCCGGCATCAAACTTTTTCTGACGCCACTTCTTGGCCTCTTCTGCATTTTGTGCTTCTTGGTCGCGGTCTTTCTCGCGATAGAAGTTGTCAGATCCCTCGCCCCACACGAATGCTTTTTCAACGGGTCGTTTTTCGGCGTTTGCTTCGAGGAAAGCGCGAGCTTCTTGTTCGAACTGCTCAATGGTGATGTCTGCCATGTGTCATTTCCTTATGTGGGACCCATCGGGGTCGAGATTCCGTTAGTGGGTAACGGTACCTGTCATAAGGATTAGTGAGCGAAGCCAAGGTGCTTTTGGCTAGCGTGACATATATGGGTCAGCCAGTGGCAGTAGAGCAAAAGAGTGGAAGCCGTCCAGCGGTT
>JBEDHS010000051.1:0-7021 GCA_041173945.1 Actinomycetota bacterium | reverse complement strand
CGTTTCTTGGTGTTGGTGCAAACAGCAATTCTTGATGCCACCACCACAACCGTGCCGGCAAATTCTTCGCCCACGACCACCACAGCGAGATAACCCGATGGCCGATGTAACGGTGGCACGTGTTCGCAGAGGAACCGAATTAGGTCTGGTTCTTTTTTCTGCTGCCATCACCGCCTCTGCCTATGTGTTGGCCTCGTTAGGAGAAGAATCTTCAATGCCGGCACGCATTGTGCCGTTCGTGTTGTTTGTGTTGTCGCTGATGGCTGTTGCCCATTTCGCGGTGCGGTTTGTCGCACGTGGTGCAGACCCGTTGTTGTTGCCGACAGCGGCGTTTCTGCATGGCCTCGGTTATGTGATGATCGCACGACTCTCCGACCGTTGGGCCGGCTTGCAAGCAACATGGTCGTTTGTTGGTATTGCGGCCTTTGTGGCGACTTTGCTCATTGTTGAGCGAACAGGCGATTTACGCCGGTATCAATACACCTCGCTTGCTGCCGGTGTTGCTTTGTTGTTGTTGCCGATGGTGCCCGGTGTTGGTTTCACTAGTGGCGGTGCACGCATTTGGGTCAGCGTTGGTCCCATTAATTTTCAGCCGGGCGAATTCGCAAAAATTCTGCTCGCCGTCTTTTTCGCCGCCTACCTCGCAGAGCGTCGCGACCTGATCTGGCAAGATGGTCGTCGCATCTGGGGTGTGCAAGTTCCCGAGATGCGTCACCTGGCTCCCATTGTTGTGGCATGGATGGCCAGCGTGGTGGTGATGGTCGGCCAACGCGACTTGGGGTCGTCGTTGTTGTTCTTCACATTGTTCGTCGTGATGGTGTGGGTGGCAACAGAACGCACGAGTTTTCTCGTCGGTGGTGTGGTGTTGTTCGTCGGTGGCGCATTTGCGGCTTACCACATGTTCAGCCATGTGCGCACCCGTGTTGACATCTGGTTAAACCCGTGGGATCAGTACACAGGCCGTGGATATCAACCCATTCAAGCGTTGTTCTCTCTTGCCAATGGCGGCATGACAGGTACCGGGCTTGGTTTAGGAGAGCCAAGTGCAGTGCCGGCTGCACATAACGACTTTATTTTCGCAGCACTCGGTGAAGAGTTGGGTTTGCTCGGTGCAACAGCGATTTTGAGTGCGTTTGTGTTGTTGGTGGGTGCTGGTATGCGCACGGCACTGCGCGCACAACGAGATTTTGAAAAACTTCTCGCCACCGGTCTCACCACCATCGTCGCGGTGCAAACATTCATCATTGTTGGTGGCGTCTTGCGTGTTGTGCCCCTTACCGGTGTCACCTTGCCCTTCATGAGCTATGGCGGGTCGTCGCTGGTGGCGAACTATGTGTTGTTGGCGCTATTAATACGTATGAGCGATTCAACTGCGCGCGGCTTACATGAAGTGCCGAATGCGCCAAGTATCAGCGAGCGCTTCACCACGTGGCGTTTGCAAAGGGCTGCACGATGAATCAACGCATTCGCCATTTAACGATCGCTCTCATTGTGTTATTCGCGGTGTTGTTTGTGCAATTGACGACGTGGCAAGTGGTGCGCCGCGATGGGCTTGTGGCAGATGCTCGCAACAACCGTGTGTCGTTGCGCGAATTCGATGCTCGACGTGGACCGATTACCACCACCGATGGTGTAGTGATTGCAGCCACAGAGCGCATTGACCCGGCCGTCAATACCAGTCGCTTCGATTACCAACGTGTGTATCCGAAAGGTGATCTGTTTGCCCATATCACCGGGCACTACACACTCGGTTTTGGACGCACACAAATTGAACGCGCATACAACGATGTGTTGGTCGGGAAAACTCCACAACAACAATTAGAAGGTGCGGGCGATCTGTTTTCTAATGCGGACACCTCGGGAACTGTTGTCACCACCATCGATAGCCGTATTCAACAAATGGCCAAAGACGCACTCGGCAAACGCGAAGGATCTGTTGTCGCAGTGGACCCGACCACGGGAGCGGTGTTGGCGATGTATTCAAACCCCAGTTACGACCCGAACCTAGTTGCTTCTCATAACGGCAACAGCGTGAACACGGTGATGACCGAACTACAAGCCGACCCGCGCAAGCCGTTACTCGCCAATGCCTACCAAGAGCGCTACATGCCCGGTTCGACAATGAAAATCGCGACAACAGCAATCGGCTTTGAAACTGGTGTGCTCACTCTCGATCGCGTGTTTCCGAACGAACGCCAATGGCTTCCCCCCAACACCACAAAACCGATTCGTAACTATGGCCAACGCACATGCGGTGGTGACATGACAGAAGTGTTCCGTAGAAGTTGCAACATTCCCTTTGCACAAGTGGCTGTTGAGATTGGCCCGAGCGTAATGGTGAATGGCATCAACAGATTCGGGTTCGATGAACGTGTGCCGTTCGATTTACCTGGTGCAGCTGCGAGCACCTTTGGTGGGTTGGCAAAAGATTTTGATGATTCGCTTGCCTTGTTGGCCATTCACGGATTTGGTCAAGGTGGTGTGCAAGTAACTCCATTACATATGGCACTGATTGCATCAAGTGTCGCAAACGGTGGCCGCATGATGAAGCCCTTTGTGGTGCAACAGACCCGCACACAATCGGGTGCGCCAATTTCGACAACGTCTCCATCGGTGTGGAAGACACCAATGTCTCCCGCGACTGCTGCAACATTGACCGAGTTGATGAAAGAAGTGGTGAGCAACGGCACCGCATCGTGTTGTTTCAAAATGGACAACGGTGTTGTGGCAGCTGCGAAAACCGGTACGGCGCAGCTGAACCCAGAGGGCGAACCCGAGCGATCACATGCATGGATTACCGCTTTTGCACCTGCCGATGCGCCAAAAGTTGCAATCGCGGTGTTTATTAAAGGTGTCGACGATGAAGTGAGCGCATCGACCGGTGGTCGATTGGCGGGGCCCATTGCGGCACGAGTGTTAAATACGGCGCTCTCGGTGCTGAAATAACAACATCCATGCGATGTGGGAAAGAGCACGAGGTGTTGCCAAGACCCACAGGTGCCATAGCGGTAGCCTCTAAAGAGCCTTATGACGAACCAAAACCCCACGGTCATTAACGATCGCTACGAACTAGGCCAACGCATTGGCCGTGGCGGAATGGCCGATGTGTTTTTGGCGCGCGACCTTCTTCTCGACCGTCAAGTCGCCCTGAAGGTGTTGTTCCCCGAGCACGCCATTGACCCGAACTTTGTGGAACGGTTCCGCCGTGAAGCCCAAAGTGTTGCCGGCTTGAACCACCCGAACATTGTGGCGGTGTATGACTGGGGTCAATATTCGAACACCTATTTCATGGCTATGGAATACGTAAAGGGCCGCACGCTGGCCGAGCACCTGCGTCGCGAACAACGCCTCACCCCTCGGGGCGCTGCGAACATCGTCTCGAAGATCGCAAACGCGCTTGCCTATGCGCATCGCAACAACGTGGTGCACCGCGACATTAAGCCCGCCAATATTTTGATCGGCGAAAATGGCGATGTGAAAGTTGCCGACTTTGGTATTGCACGCGCACTTGATGCACATCATGATGCAGGCCTCACACAAGATGGCGCAGTGATGGGCACCGCGACTTACTTCTCGCCCGAACAAGCAAAAGGTGAAGGGCTCGACTTGCGTTCCGATCTGTATTCACTTGGTGTTGTGCTGTACGAGTTGTTGGTGGGCAAACCACCATTCACCGGAGAAAATGCACTTGCTACTGCATATATGCAGGTGAACCAGACACCACAAAGTATTCGCAGCCAAGTTCCGACAACACCTGCAGAAATTGAAGTGGTGGTGTCGAAGTGCATCGCGAAGGACCCAGCGATGCGATATAGCAGTGCTGAAGAACTGCGCGATGATTTGACGCGTTTCATGAATGGCCAGCAAACGCGTGCGATGTATGAAGCGCTCTCAATGCAAGGAAAGATTGCGCCGGGAACGCCGAATCCGAATGAAGCAACAACGGTGATGGCACCCACACCGATTGATCCGAACGCGACAATGGCAATGCCGCAGGTCTCCCCCGATGCAGGCACAACAGTGATGCCAGCTGCGATGACACCGCGAGGAAGTGCATCACCAACCGATGAAGATTTCTTTGACGCACCGCGCAGGAATACCCGTAACTACATCATTGGTGCAGTCGCAGCTGGAATAGTTGTCTTGGGTGCCGTGATCTTCTTGTTGTCCACCATGGGTGGAACATCTGCAATTGCAGTACCGAACGTTGCGGGGCAAACATGCGATGTTGCAAAGCTGTCGTTGGAAGAAGCCGGCTTTGTTGTAGCAGTGTCTCCTGTTGAAGCGGTGTGTAACGCCGAAGGTGTGGTGCAAACACAAGCGCCCGCAGGCGGCGACAGTGCCGCCAAAGGTGAGACAATCACCCTTGTTTTACAGGCTCAAACCGTTGAAGTGCCGCCAGTTGTGGGCCTGACCGAAGAAGCTGCGCGCGCTGCAATTGAAGCAGCCGGTTTTAATTTCTCTCGTGGTCCAGACGTCATCGACAAAACCTTCGCCCTTGGTCAAGTGGTGTTGCAAAGCCCCGCTGGGCGAACACAATTAGCCAAAGGTCAAACTGTCACCGTCAATGTCTCGGGTGGAACGGGACAAGTTGCAATTCCCACCGTCGTTGTGGGTCAAACATCAGAAACAGCAAGTGCGTTCTTGCAGGCTGAGCCGTACGGATTCTTGGTCACTGTTGTCGAAGAGCCAAGTGAATCTGCTGTCAAGGGCACCGTTACTCGAACGTCTCCCGTTGTGGGACAACTTCTCGACAAAGGTGCATCGGTGACGTTGTATGTCTCATCTGGTCCAAAGCCTGTGAAGATGCCAAACCTTGTGACTGAACTTGAACAAGCCGCGAAAGACAAATTGACATCACTGAAGTTAGTGCCCGTAGTGGAATACGTTGACCTTGACCCAGCCGATGCAAAAGTGGGAACTGTCGTCACCCAAGGAACACGAGCTGGTGTTGAAATTCCACCAGGAACTGAAGTAGTGCTGACCGTCGGTCGCGCACGAACTCCGTAGTTTTTTACTTCGTGCAACGCGCAAGGAAATTGCGCAGTAAATCATGACCTGCTGCGGTAAGAATGCTCTCGGGGTGAAACTGCACACCTTCAACATCTACCTCGCGATGTCGCACTCCCATCACCATGCCGTCCGATGTTTCCGCTGTAATTTCCAACACGTCGGGCATCGTCGCACGATCAATGACCAGTGAGTGATAGCGCGTTGCTTCTAACGGCGATGGCACACCTGCAAACACGCCTGTGTTGTGGTGAGTTATGAACGACGTTTTGCCGTGCATCAACTCTGGTGCGCGCACCACGTCGCCACCATAGACATGACCGATTGCTTGATGTCCGAGGCACACACCAAATACCGGAGTGTTTCCCGCAAACGCGCGGATGGCATCGCAGATAATTCCGGCATCTTCGGGCCGACCAGGCCCGGGCGATAACAACACGCCGTCTGGTTTCACAGCGATAGCTTCGTCGACTGTGACTTGATCGTTTCGCACGACGATGGGCTCTGCCCCAAGCTCGCCCAGATATTGCACGATGTTGTAGACAAAACTGTCGTAACTATCGATAACAAGGATGCGGGGCACCCCTTAAGCCTGCCGTGTTCTGGCCCGATTCGTGAAACCAATTACGGGTGCTGCACCTTCTACACTCGGTGACGTGGCAAAGAAGCAGAAAAAAGGCGGCCGAGTAACCCCGAAGGGCGGTCACATAAATCCGGCTCATATGCATGGGACAGAGTCGGAATCTGTTGGAGCATCGAGTCGCTACACACCACCAATTCCTGAATTCAAAAAGGCCAGCCCCCCGTGGGTGTTGTGGGTGATGTTCGCGCTACTTGGCGTGGGCTTCGTGATTATCTTGCTGTATTACCTAGGTTTTGTGCCCGGTGGGCGTAGCAACTGGTACCTAGCGGTGGGTTTGATGTCGCTTTTGGGTGGGTTGTACACAGCCACGAAATACCACTGATTTCCTCGCATACCCATATGGGCTAGAGAATTTGTGAAATAACACGTCTGTAGTTTTCACCATTGTTGTCCACAGTCTGTGGAGAAGATTGCACTCAACAAACAATTGTGCACCTGTGTGGCAACCTCCGGATCTCGCTCCGTAAAATTGAAATTATGTTCAGTCATACTTTGCGCAGGCACACCAGTTTCTGGATAGCCCTGGCTATTGCCGGCGGGTCATTGTCGGTTGCCTCCCCAGCCAATGCGAGCGACACTAATGCCCAGACAAATTCGCAATCTGAATCGGTCAGTCTCTGCCGCTCCACGGAAAGTATGGCCTCAGCAGAGTTCTTGATGCCATTGCTTTTTACAGCCGACGATGGCTCTGGCATACCACTCAATTCAACTGTTGGACTGACATTTGAAATACATTCACCAACGTCAAGCCCCGTTGATGTTTCTACATACGTCATGACGACAAGTGCATTTGTCAATCGAATTGATGATCCGACAAATCCAATTAACCAATACTTTCAACCGGCAATTTCGACTTACACAGAGCGCCTCACGACAGCACCTGGGTTTGTTTTGATGTGTAATGCCGCCGCTTCACGAGTCCCTGACTTTCCTGATATCTGGGATCCGCAACCGTTTCCCGCTGATACAACTCTCGTCATTGCACGAGGCGGAACTGCGATTGCATCAGCATCACTAGCGGGAAAACAACCCTTTGATTTCTCTGGAGCGCCACTCACTCAAGCACTCATAGACATCATTGGTGTCGGACTTCCTCAAGACTGCCTTGATAACAATCTTGCCGAATGTACATATTTCACCGACGTCTACAACGGACTCATCCAGGTGACAGGGCGGCGACTGGCTCTCAAATACGCCTACGCGCTCGTCGCCTTTTCCGTATGGCTGTGGTATCCAGAGGGACAAATTCAAAACAGTGCAGCAGAAATTGTTTCGTCGATGGATGCTCCCTCAGCAGATGAATACTGTGGAGACTACTTTCTCAACGCAGCGACTTTGACAGTAAGTGGCGGTCAACCTATTTATGAG
>JBEDHS010000050.1:0-10000 GCA_041173945.1 Actinomycetota bacterium | reverse complement strand
GAATGGGCTTGTTCAACATTGGTGCCAAGTAGTTACCAATTGTGTATGGCAACACGAAGTACCCATCCGACAAACCTTGCATCAGCGCAGATGCACCCAAACGGTTCGCACCGTGATCGGAGAAGTTGGCTTCGCCGGCTGCGTACAAACCAGGCACGTTGGTCATGAGTTCGTAATCGACCCACAAACCGCCCATGGTGTAGTGCGATGCGGGGTAAATACGCATTGGCTGCTCGTAGGGGTTTTCGCCCGCGATGCGCTCGTACATTTCGAACAAGTTGCCGTAACGCTCTTCCACCACGTCGCGTCCGAGTCGCTTTATGGCATCGGAGAAATCGAGATACACGCCGTTCTTCTTCGGGCCAACACCGAGTCCCTTGTCGACGGCGCGCTTGGCAGCACGAGACGAGATGTCGCGAGGAGCCAAGTTGCCAAACGATGGATACAAGCGCTCGAGGTAATAGTCGCGCTCGTTTTCGGGAATCTCGTGTGCGGGGCGAGTCTCATCAGGATTTGTTGGGACCCACACACGACCGTCATTACGCAGCGACTCTGACATCAATGTCAACTTCGATTGGCTGTCGTCGCTTTGTGGAATACATGTGGGGTGAATCTGTGTGTAGCAGGGGTTTGCAAACAATGCGCCCTTGCGGTGTGCGCGCCATGCGGCGGTGACGTTGCAGGCCATTGCATTTGTTGACAAGAAGAACGCGTTTCCGTATCCACCTGTTGCCAACACCACTGCATGTGCTGAATGCGATGTCACTTCGCCAGTGACAAGGTCTCGCACAACGATTCCGGCTGCGCGACCGTCGATGACGACGACGTCGACAAGTTCGGTGCGATTGAACAAACGAATGCCACCCAAACCAACTTGACGCGAGAACTGCTGGTACGCACCGAGCAACAATTGCTGGCCGGTTTGTCCGCGTGCGTAGAACGTACGGCTGACTTGTGCACCACCAAATGATCGGTTGTCCAACAAACCACCGTATTCACGTGCGAATGGAACGCCCTGGGCCACCATCTGGTCGATGATGTCGACCGAGTTTTCTGCGAGTCGATGCACGTTTGCTTCGCGTGCACGGAAGTCGCCGCCTTTCACGGTGTCGTAGAACAAACGGTGAATGCTGTCGCCGTCACCTTTGTAGTTCTTTGCGCCGTTGATGCCGCCTTGTGCAGCGATGGAGTGCGCGCGACGTGCTGAGTCGTGGAAGGTGAAGGCATCGACTTGATAGCCAAGTTCTGCCAACGTTGCAGCAGCCGATGCGCCCGCCAAACCTGTACCAACAACAATCACCTTGAACTTGCGCTTGTTGTTGGGGTTCACCAACTTCATGTCGGCTTTGTAGTTGTTCCATTTGTCGGCCATTGGGCCAGAGGGAATCTTGCTGTCGAGGGTGACTGTGTTTTGTGCAAGAAGTTGATCTGTGAGGCTCATAAAAGTGTCTTTCTCTTTCGACGCGTCAATTACGAAATAACGCCGGCCATGACGGCGACGGGGAATGAAACATTTCCAACAACAATGACTGCTGCAAAGCCAGTGGCAAATGCGCGACGCCATTTGTTAAAGCGTGGGTTGTTCCAACCAAATGATTGGAAAATGCTCCACGCTCCGTGGAACAAGTGAATGCCCAACAACACGTTGGCAAACACGTAGAACAAGGCAACCGGTGTGCGCTCGAAACTTGCGATCACACTTGCATACACCGCTTTGACTTCTTCGGTGTCGCCGGGATAGGTGACCATGTTGCCCACTTCGCTGTTCACAACACCAAAGGTGAGATCGAGCAAGTGCCAGATGAGGAAAGCCAAGATGACAAGACCCGACAAGCGCATGGTGCGGCTGGCGAAGTTAGCGATTTGATAATCACGAGCTGTTTGGTACTTCACCGGGCGAGCCTTGCGGTTCAACATGGTGAGCGACCATGCGGCATGTAGATGCAAGAACAACATCGCAATGAGACCACCGCGCAAAATCCACAACACCACACCTTTTGGTGCCAATGGATACAGAAGTGTCTGCAAGAAGTGCGCGTAGTGGTCGAGATCGGCCGCGCCTGCGTACATCTTCAAGTTGCCAATCATGTGAAACAGAACAAAGCCCATCATCGCGATGCCACTAATTCCCATGGCGTACTTCTTGCCGACGGCAGTGGAGTACAGATCGAGGAGGAAAGGGCGACGTTTCTTGGCTTTGACCGCGGTTCCACTGACCGGGCCGCGGTGGCTCGCTACTACTTGTGCCATGTAGGGACTCCTTTGTGGCCGGGGTGTCTAGCCCATGCACATATCGGCTCAAACGGTACCCCCAAAGGGCCCCAGGCTCACAACTTTGGAAGTTCGGACTTCAGTGTCCTTCTTCACTACTCTCTACATGTTCAACAAATCGGCTCACTGCTGTGCTGCGAGCCCTGAAACGCCGGGAGAAAAACGGTGACAAGAACAACAATTACTGGTATTTCACAGAAGGGCGGACTGACGCCATGGAATTAATCCCCTACCTGGCCGGAGGATCAGCCATTGCTGGCTTGCTTTTGGCCTTCTACTTCTTCACCTTGGTGAAGCAGGCATCGCCTGGCGATGAGCGAATGGTCTTTTTGATGACTGAAATTCAAAAAGGCGCAAAAGCCTTTTTGAAGAAGGAATACACCTGGGTATCGGTCTTTGTCGTGATCTTGGCCGTGGTGTTGGCCGTGGTCATCGCGCCTTTGGCTGCCGTTACCTACGTCTTTGGTGCTGTGTTGTCCGCTGGTGCGGGCTACATCGGCATGACCGTTGCAACGATGGCAAACGCTCGTACCGCAGAAGCAGCCAAGGAAGGCCCCGGCAAAGCATTGCCCGTGGCATTCCGCGGTGGCGCGGTGATGGGATTCTCCGTTGCTGGTTTGTCACTTCTTGGTTTGGCGCTCACCTACTTGGTGTTCGTCACCTGGATGGAAGTCGATGATGCATTCGAAATTCTGACTGCATTTGGTCTTGGTGCATCCACCATCGCGTTGTTCTCGCGCGTGGGTGGCGGCATCTACACCAAAGCTGCTGACGTTGGCGCCGACCTCGTGGGCAAAGTTGAAGCAGGCATTCCAGAAGACGATCCTCGTAACCCTGCAACAATTGCCGACAACGTGGGCGACAACGTGGGCGACGTGGCCGGTATGGGTGCCGACTTGTTCGAGTCGTACTCCGGTTCGATCATCGCTCCAATTTCACTGGTTGCATTTGCTTCTGTTGTCGCAGGTGCAAGTGAAGCTGGCGTCGATGCAGCACAGGCTGCAGATGCGAGCGTCATCAACTTGTTGATGTTCCCCTTTGCGATTGCATTCGTCGGCATGGTGGCCTCGATTTTCGGATCGTTCTTCGTGCGCGGTGGATCGTCCACCGACTCACATGCGCTGAGCAAAGCACTGCACATGGGCACCAACGTGGCCATGGGATTGACCGCAATTGCAACTGTTGTGTTGTCGTACTGGATGTTTGATGACAAGCAGTGGGGACTTGCAGTCTCTGTTATTGGTGGTCTGATTGTGGGCTGGGCGCTTGGAAAAGCAGCCGAGATTTACACCTCTGATCACTACGGAACAGTGAAAAAGATTGCCAAGCAATCTGAAACCGGTCCTGCGACAACAGTGTTGTCCGGTATTTCTGCAGGCATGGTGTCGGTTGCGGCATCGGTCGTGTTGATTCTCATCGGAGTTGGCCTTGCCTATTGGGGTGGCGAACAAACATTGGGTAATCCCGAACTCGGTTTGCCTGGCGGTATTTATGGAATTGCAATGGCAGCTATCGGCATGTTGGCAACAACAGGTGCAGTTGTTTCTGTTGACGCTTACGGTCCTATCTCTGACAACGCCGGTGGTATCGCCGAAATGGCGCACCTCGATCCGAGCGTTCGCAAAGTGACCGACGCGCTCGACTCGTTGGGTAACACCACTGCAGCAATCGCTAAGGGCTTTGCCGTCGGATCTGCTGCATTGACAGCGTTGGCATTGTTCAAGAGCTTCCAATACGCGATCAAAGACGCAAGTGGTGGCGACATCACCTTGGTGCTCGATATTGGCAAAGTGGAAGTGTTCGTCGGCTTGTTTATTGGAGCGGGTCTTCCGTTCTTGTTTGCAGCACTCACCATTGACGCAGTGGGTCGCGCCGCCAACAAGATGATTGAAGAAGTGCGTCGTCAATTCCGCGAGATCCCTGGTCTGCGCGAAGGACGCGAAGGCGTGATTCCCGATTCAGCAAGCTGTGTTGCCATCTCAACAGAGGCATCACTGCGCGAGATGTTGATTCCTGGTGCATTGGCAGTTGTGGTTCCGCTCGTTGTGGGATTCGTCAGCGTTGATGCATTGGGTGGCTTGCTTGCAGGCGCACTCGTCACCGGCTTCGCATTGGCCATCTTCATGGCGAATGCTGGCGGTGCATGGGACAACGCCAAGAAGTACATCGAAGCGGGCAACCACGGCGGCAAGGGTTCTGACCCACACAAAGCTGCAGTGGTGGGCGACACCGTGGGTGACCCATTCAAGGACACCTCGGGACCTGCGATGAACATCTTGATCAAGGTGATGACAATCGTTGCCTTGGTGTTTGCATCTGCATTCGTCTAAACGACCGTAAAAAGAGCCTGGGCGCACACGCGTCCAGGCTCTTTTTTTATGCCTCTTTTGTGGTCGACACCGTAAAGCTCGGCACACTAGAGAGGTGAGATATCTAAGTCTTGACTGGATTGAGGCAATGGCAGCACGTGTGACCGCCTCAGAGTCGCTTCAGAGCCTTTCTGAGACGCTTTCTATCGGCGTCACCCAAGTAGTGACCGACACCCCAGATGGCACCGTGATCTACCACCTACAGGTGGGAGACGGAGAGGCCAGTTTTGGAGCCGGGCCTGCACCTCAAGAACACGTACGCATGGAACAGAGTTGGCGCACTGCTGTCGATGTGGCCACCGAAAAGATGCCCGCCCAAGAAGTGTTCATCAAAGGTCTTGTCACCGTCTCCGGTGAGACAACACGATTGATTGAATGCGCACCGGTGTTCGCCGCACTTGATGCCGCGTTCTCGGACGTGCGTCAACACACGTTGTACGAATAGCGCGGTCGCAGATCGCGTGCGGAAGCCCGACGCGTGAACTGATTTAAATCAGACCAAGTTTCTTTACTTCGTCGCGCTCTTCGATGAGTTCTGCGACAGAAGCATCAATGCGTGCACGACTGAAATCGTCGATGTCGAGTCCTTGCACGATGCTGTATTCACCGTTCTTACACACGCATGGGAACGACGAGATGATTCCCTCGGGCACGCCGTAGCTGCCATCGGATGGAATTGCCATCGACACCCAATCCCCCTCTGGGGTTCCCATGGCCCATGAATGCATGTGATCGATCGCAGCGTTTGCTGCCGATGCTGCAGACGACAAACCGCGAGCCTTGATGATTGCGGCTCCACGTTTGGCGACGGTGGGAATGAAATCGTCTTCCAACCACTTTTGATCGTTAACCAGTGCTGCGGCATTCTTGCCGTCAACTTCGCAATGGAAGAGGTCTGGATACTGAGTGCTGGAGTGGTTACCCCAAATTGTCATCTTCTTAATGGAGGTGACAGGCTTACCCACTTTTGCCGACAACTGAGTGAGTGCGCGGTTGTGGTCGAGACGTGTCATCGCAGTGAAGCGACGTGGGTCGAGACCTTGTGCGTTGTTCATGGCGATGAGTGCATTGGTGTTGGCGGGGTTACCGACAACGAGCACCTTCACATCTTTTTTTGCAGCTGCTGCCAAGGCTTGACCTTGTGGCTTGAAAATTCCACCGTTCGCACTGAGCAAATCGCCGCGCTCCATGCCGTCTTTACGCGGCATTGCACCGACCAAGAATGCAGCGTCGGCATCACCGAATGCTGTTTCGGCGTTGTCGGTACAGACCACACCTGCGAGCAATGGAAACGCGCAGTCGTCCAATTCCATACGCACGCCTTCCAAAGCGCCGAGTGCTGGAGTGATTTCGAGCAATTGAAGAATGACCGGTGTGTTAGGTCCAAAGACCGCGCCAGAGGCGATACGGAACAACAAGCTGTAGCCAATCTGGCCAGCAGCACCGGTAACAGCGATACGAACAGGTGTAGTCATGGCACTAACAGTAGGCGCGAGAGCCTGCTCTCTCCCAATAGTGGAGGGTCTGTGGTTCTGACTTCTACGGCCCTAGTGCGCCCAAAATGGCCGCGACATAGGCATCTTGGCCGGCTTTGTTCAGATGGACTCCGTCGCCAGCGAACCAGTAATCCTTGTTGGGCTGGGAAATTTCTTTCCAGTCAAGAACGGTGACGTTTGGAAATTTGGCGGGCAATGCACGGATGAGTTCGTTGTTTTTCTTTTCGTACTCACGTCCCGGAACACGCACGGTCAAGACCACCACCCGATCAACATCAGACAATGGCGCCACCAATGCATCAAATGTGCCTTCGGAAGTCGAGCCGTTGGTGCCGAGATGAATCACGATTTTTTCGCCCAGCTGGCCAACCGATTTGTAGTAGTTGATAATTGGGAGACCTTCGCGCACCTGACGACTCTTTACTGCGTCAACGACAACTCCTCTTTCGGTGAGTTTGTTCGCAGATCCCAGCATCACAGAATCTCCCAATGCAAACACGTCGAACACTTTCACAGGAACCGTGGTTGCTGGTGCCACTGTTGTGCCAGGGGGTTGCGATGTTGTCGACGGTGTCGTCACCACAGATGCTTGGTTGTCATCGAGGCTTTGGGCGACATCATTGGTAATAACTTCAGCGCCTGCCATCGAGACGATCGCAAAAACGGGAACAGCCGATAGTGACGCAATCGCGATCGGCAAACGACCACGAGCACGTCCACGGGCGCGCCAGCGTCGATAGAGAGCTGAAATCTGACCCTTACGAATGGGTGTTTCCACGAATCGGTAAGAGAACTCACACAAGCCGAGCGAAATGAGAGTGAGTGCAAAAAATTCTGCGACGCTCAGCGGTGCACCCAAGAGATTGTTGTTTTGTCGATACGCCTGAAAGATCACCCAGTGGTACAAGTACAACCCGTAGGAGCGTCGGCCAATCCACACCAACAAAGGCGTGCCCAACACGTAACGCCCGAGTCGCGAACGTGGATGCGTGACAGTGGCGATTGCGACCATCGATGCAATGCCCACCAAGAAGAACCCGCCTTGGTAGAGAGCGTCATAGCCTTGCGTGCCAACATCGGGCACCAACACAACATCTTTAAATTGCCAACACATTGCACCTAACGCAACGAGTGCAGCGATTCCTGCAATATCGAGTGCATTGGCATTGTGGCCTGCACGTCCGCGACGAATTGCATAGGGCTGCCACACAGCCGCAAGTGCGGCACCGAGCAACAAACCGCTCGAGCGCGAGAATGTTCCTAAATACAGAAAATCGGTGCGCTGAACAGTGCGACCAAACAACGTCATTTGCTGGGACTCTGTTAACAACGTGCCGGGGACATACACAATCGCGGTGTAAATGGCGATTGCACCAGCAAGAAGAAAAAAGACCAACCCAAGTGCTGCGACTGCGCGACCTCTGACCCACTTCAACAACACGAACATGATGACGGGCCAGAAAATGTAGAACTGCTCCTCTACTGCCAGCGACCACAGATGGCGCAACGGAGCAAACTCTGATGTCGATGTGTAGGACGAGCCCGTCCAGATGTGAAACCAGTTCGCGACATAGCCGACACCGGCGAGAACATCTCCTCGCAACGTTCCCAAATAGTCGCGTTCGAAAAATGCGACATAGGTAATGAGACCCACCAACATGACGAACAATGCTGGCAACAAACGCCGTGCACGACGAAACCAGAATTGTGCGAATGAGACCGTGCCTGTGCGTTCTCGTTCAGCAATTAACAACAACGTGATGAGATAGCCAGAGATAACAAAGAACACCTCGACGCCCAGAAAGCCGCCACCAAACCATTGTTTGTTGGCGTGATAGACGATGACAGCAAGAACCGCGAGTGCACGCAAGCCATCGAGCCCAGGAACATACGGCACGATTGGTCCACGACGAATTCCACCCGAGGCAGAATCAAACGTCGTGGTGGTATCAAAACTTTGCGCACTCATAAAAATTGAGGGTTATGCGACCGGTAGACCCAACTGGGCGTAAATCTCTCGTGTCGCGGTGGACTTGTTCAATGTGTAGAAGTGCAAACCTGGCGCGCCTGCTTCAAGAAGTTGAGCACACAGTTCAGTTGCCGCCTCAACACCAATCTGGCGAACGTGTTCAGGAGACTTGCCCGCCTCGAGTCGTTCACGAAGCCAACCAGGAAACGCCGCGCCCGATAATTCGGCCATACGCTCCACTTGCCCAATGTTGGTCACTGGCATGATGCCCGGCACGACAGGTTTGGTGATACCTAAATCGGCTAAGTCGTTCACGAGTGAGATGTAATGCTCGATGTCGAAGAAGAACTGTGTGGTGGCGAAGTCGGACACTTCCAACTTCTTGGCCAATAGGCGTCGATCGGTCGCAAGATCTGGCGAGCGTGGATGACCTTCGGGATGTGCGGCGACACCAATACACAAATCGGATATCTCGCGTAGATGCTCGATGAGATCGGTGGCGTAGGTGTAATCACTCGGGCGTGCATCTGCAGGGTTTTTCGGCGGGTCGCCTGCCAGAGCCAGCACATTTTCGATGCCGGCGTCGACATAAGTAGAAATGATGTCGGCAATCTCCGCGCGTGTGTGTCCGACACAAGTGAGATGCGCCATTGGCGGGATATTCGTCTCACGTCGTACCCATAACACGGTGTCGCGTGTATGTTCGCGCGTAGATCCACCTGCTCCATAGGTGACCGAGACAAAAGACGGTGCAAGTGGTTCAAGTTCGGCAATGGTGCGCCCGAGCGACATTGAGCCATCTGCCGACTTTGGCGGAGAGAACTCGAACGAGAAGGTGCGCCCAGTAGCTAAGAGATCTGCGATGCGCGCCATGGAGCCATTCTAAGTTATTTACTAGTGGCGGAAGTGGCGTGTGTTGGTGAACACCATGGCAATTGAATGTGCATTTGCGGCTTCAATTGACTCGCGATCTCGTACAGAACCGCCGGGCTGAATGATGGCTGTGACGCCTGCTTTGGCCAATTCCTCGACTGAGTCACCGAATGGGAAAAAAGCATCGCTGGCAGCGACCGAACCACGCGCACGCTCCCCTGCTCGAGTAATCGCAATGCGTGCTGCATCGACTCTGTTGGGCTGACCGCCACCGATTCCGACAACAACATCGCTATTGGCTAGCACGATTGCATTGCTCCATGTGGAAGCGACCGTGCTCCATGCCAACAACAAGTTCTGCCATTCAGAATCGGTGGGTGTTCGCGTGGTGACGACATCGAAGTCGTCTAAGGGTTCATCTACTTCGTCTACCGATTGCACAAGAAGTCCACCATCGATCGATCGCACATTGATTGCCATGGCGTTAAATGGTGCACTCGCCTCGATGAGACGCAGATTTTCTTTGGCACACAAAATCTCAAGAGCATCTGCACTAAACGATGGTGCAACAACAACCTCGGTGAACACCGATGAAATTTCCGATGCTGTTGCGCCATCGACTTCGCCGTTGAGTGCAATGATTCCACCGAAGGCACTCACGGGGTCTGCACCATGTGCGCGCGTGTATGCATTAAAAATTGTGTCGGCAACAGCAACGCCGCACGGGTTGGCATGCTTCACAATGACAGCGCCAGGGCGATCGAATCGAGAGACGAGTTGCCAAGCAGCTTCTGTGTCGTAAACATTGAGATACGACATTTCTTTGCCGTTTAATTGCACGGCTGAATCCCACCAACTCTCGACACCTGGCAAGCGATAGCGAGCACCTGTTTGATGCGGGTTCTCGCCGTAGCGCAACACCTCTGCGCGCTCGGCGACAAGAGTAAGAATTGGTGGCACGGTTGCACTTGATCGATCGGGGCTCTCATCGGCCAACCACGATGCAATGGCTGCGTCATATG
>JBEDHS010000049.1:0-13690 GCA_041173945.1 Actinomycetota bacterium | reverse complement strand
GGTGTTGTGGGCCCATCGGAAATCGCTGCAGCATTGCTCGAGCCGCCACCAAGCCCGCCTCCGTGGGGAATGTTTTTTTGAATCTGCACTCGAGCGGTTGTGTCCAACGCTCGCAGGGTTTTGTGCACCAAATTTGATTCATCCGTGGCGATGCCCGATGCGTACGGCCCGGTGATCTCAATTTCTGTGACTGGCGAGGTGGTGATGGTGATGACGTCGGTGAGCGACAGTGCCACCATCTCGGCATCAATGAGGTGGTAGCCGTCGTCTCGTACACCAACAATTGATAGTGACAGCGTCAATTTTGCTGGAGATTCGATGACCATCATGGGCGAGGTCCTTGCTCAGGCGATCCGTATGCAGATGATCCGTGCACGGCTCGAAACAACGCAATCCATTGCTGAATGGTCAACTCTTCAGCTCGCGCGGTCGGGGCAATATGGGCTGCGGCGAAATGTTCTGGTGCCACCACACCAGCCAGTGCACCGCGAAGCATCTTGCGCCGTTTGGCAAAACCTTTTTTGACAAGAGCGAAGAGTTGTGCGGCATTGATGTCTGCATCGATGGGTGCGTCGCGACGGACAATTTCGACGAGTGCAGAGTCGACGTTTGGACGCGGCAGAAAAACGGTGGGAGGCACGATGCCGACAATGCGAGCTGTCGCATAGAAATCGACTTTCACGCTGAGTGCACCGTAGGCCTCGGTTGACGGAGTGGCACAGAATCTTTCACCCACTTCTTTTTGCACCATCACCAACATCTTCTTCACATGCGGAACGAAATCCAAAATGTCGGCAACAAGGGGAGTGGCCACGTTGTAGGGAAGATTTGCCACCAATGACCAATTGTTTTCGGGGGAAAGTACTTCGTTCCAATTCACCTTCATTGCGTCAGCGTGAACAACTGAGACATTGGAGAGATGATGAACATTTTCCTCGAGAAGGGGAATGAGTGCGTCGTCGACTTCGATGGCGGTGATCTGTGCGCCAGTTTCAGCAAGCGCCAGAGTCAGCGACCCGAGGCCAGCGCCAATTTCTACGACATGATCGCCGCTATTGACTCGAGCAAGTGATGCAATCTTGCGAACGGTATTTGCATCGACAACAAAGTTCTGTCCTAATGCGCGCTTGGCGCGAAGCCCAGCTACTTCCAACTGGTGTGATGCGTCACTGCGGGAAAGCGTCACCAGGACATCTCAACAGGCAGTGGGGCGTCAATAAGTTCAGCAATTTTTTCAAACACACCGAGATTGATGATGATGTCGAATGTGTTCGAAATGGGACCGATGTTGATGTTGAGACACGTGGTCTTGAGACCGTTATTGAGATTGCGCACCGTGATGCTTGCTCCGAGCGGTGCGCGATTTGTCGCACATCCCGTTGTTGCCGACTCGGGGAACCGTTTGAAACTGGCAGTTCCGCGAAAGGACTGCGACGTGTTGCCGGCCGGGTAGGCGATGTCTTTTTGACCGTTCGATTCCACCGCAACTGGGCCCTCCAGGTTCGCAGGCGCGTCTGCGGTGTTATCGGTCGACAGACCAGTGTCGATAGTGGTGGTGGGGGCGACGGTGACATCGGGTTCGATGCTGTCGGCGCTTTGTCCACTGGCAATAAACAAGATGGGCAATAACAGCCCAGTAGCGACAGCGGCGACTGTCAGCCTGTTCTTGTCGGTGCGAGAGAGATCCATGTGGTTATGAATGTATGCGAGGGAAGGCCCGTCGTGCATTCGCGGTCGTGTGACGTGCGAAGTCTGCTGCATCGTGTCCGCGAAGATCGGCGATTGCGGTACCCACAATTCCCACGTGGGCGGGCTCGTTTGGTTGGCCTCGATGAGGAACCGGGGCCAAGAACGGGCTGTCGGTTTCGACCAAGATGCGATCGATTGGACACAGAGTTGCGGCCTCGCGCAAATCAGCAGCATTTTTGAACGTCACGATTCCACTAAAAGATAAATACGCGCCGCGGTCGAGACATTGGCGTGCTTCTTCTGGGCCACCAGTGAAGCAGTGAATGATGGTGTTTTCTGGCATTCCTTCTGCATCGAGAACGTCATAGGTGTCTTGCCATGCATCGCGCGTATGGATGACCAAAGTGAGATCGTGTTGTTTCGCCAATGCAATTTGTTCAGCGAATGCATTCATCTGAACATCGCGGGGTGAATGTTCGTAGTAATAGTCGAGACCGCATTCTCCGATTGCGACAACTCGATCTCTTGTGATGAATGGCTCGATTGAGTTGACGCCTTGTGTCGCATCATGAGGATGTAATCCGACTGTTGCCCACACATCGGAAAATTGCGAGGCGATTGACGTGGCTCGTTCGCATGTGGGGGCATCGGTTCCGATGACAACGAAACGTTCAACGCCACTGTCTCGCGCACGTTGCAATGTGTCGGCCACGTCGTGTGCCATCTTGTCGTCGTGAATGTGACAGTGCGTATCTGTCCAACCTGTTGCGTAACTCATGACAGTGTTCGTCGCGGGAAAAGCGGATCACCTTTTTCAACCGTTGCGCCGGCACGGTATTGCCCCCATGTTGTGTCTGCGGGAATACGGCACTGTTCAATGTCGGTTGTCATTCCAATCCGACGCCAGATTTCGCGAGCGGTATCGGGCATCGCAGGGAAGGCCAAGATCGTCACGATGCGCAAGGCCTCCAACGCATCACCCATAATCGCATCCACCTCGGGACCCGGTTCACTCTTCCACGGCTCGTGCGACTCCAAATGCGCATTGGTGGCGCGAATGAGTTGCCATGTTGCTTCCAACGCGCGTGAAGGTTGCACGATGTCCCAGAAATGCGATGTTTCTTCAACACACTGCGCAGCAATTGCGGCCAATGCGCTATCAGGTTGTGGTGCAGTTCCCTTTCCGTCGCATTTTTTTTGCACAACGGTGGCCACTCGGGCAGCAAGGTTGCCAAGGTTGTTGGCAAGGTCCGAGTTATATCGAGAGATCAAACCTTCATAGGTGAAATCTCCGTCGTTTCCGTACACCGTGTCTGCAAGCACGTAATACCGAAAGCCATCGACACCAATTTCATCGACAAGATCAAGTGGGTTGACGACATTGCCTTGTGTCTTCGACATTTTCTCGCCACCAACAAGTAACCAGCCGCCAACGGCCCAACCTTTTGGTGGCTCAATTCCCGCCGACATCAACATTGCGGGCCAATACACATTGTGGAATCTGATGATGTCTTTGCCGATGAGATGGTGATTGACGGGCCACCACTTGTTGAATTTTTCATCGTCGGTGCCGTATCCGATTGCTGTGATGTAGTTGGAGAGTGCGTCGAACCACACGTATGCGACATGTGAGGAATCAAATGGGAGTGGAATTCCCCACGTCAGTGTCTTTCGTGAGACCGAAAAATCTTGCAAACCCTGTTTGATGAATCCGATGACTTCATTGACGCGGTGTTCGGGCACAACTGCATGCGGATGTTCTGCATAAAAGTCGAGTAGTCGTTGTTCGAAACGCGACAGGCGGAAGAAATAGTTTTCCTCCTCCACATGTTCGACAGCGCGTTTGTGAATGGGGCAGTTGTCGCCATCCAGATCGTCTGGCGTGTAGTAGGCCTCGCAGGCCACGCAATACAGACCTTGATAGGTGTCAAGTTCGATGTCACCAGCATCAAAACATGCCTGCAAGAGTTTTTGCACTCCTGCCTTGTGACGTGCCTCGGTGGTGCGAATAAAATCGTTATGAGAAATGTTCAGTCGTTGCCACGCTTGTTCAAATAGCGGCGCGATGGAATCGGTGAATTCCTGGGGTGTCATGCCGGCGGCATCAGCAGCTTGTTGAATCTTGAGACCGTGTTCGTCGGTTCCCGTGAGGAAATACACGTCGTCGCCCAAGAGGCGATGCCAACGCGCTAATGCATCACCCACGATGGTTGTGTAGGCGTGACCCAAATGCGGGCGCGCGTTCACGTAGTAGATGGGGGTGGTGAGGTAGTAGTTGCCCACGTATTCAGGCTAGGTGACAAACGCCGTTAAGAGTCGGTTCGTTTATTGACGTGCCAATTCCATACGCTCGTATGAATGTCTTTTGAGTTTGACCATGCCCTTGTCGCGAGTCCTCTCGGTGATGGTGTCTTTGATACTCCAATTGAGGATCGTTGGGATATCAACGGAAATGCCAATGGTGGTTACTTGTTGGCGTTGGTTGCCAACGCGATGCGTGCCGCCTCTGGTCGCGCACACCCGGTGTCTGTCTCGATGCATTATTTGTCTCCTGGCCCTGCTGGGCCCGCTCAGACACATACCGAAGTTGTGAAGGCTGGTCGTCGTTTGGCGACGGTGGTTGCGTCGTTGAAACGTGATGGCAAAGACTTGGTCCGCAGTATCGGCACGTTTGGTGATATCGATTCATCTATCGGTCCGCATTCATTGACGTTGACTCCACCTGATCTGCCGCCATTCGATGAATGTCCTGTGCGCTCGAGTAGCGGGCCAGCACCACTAGGGCTATCGACACGTCTCGATATGCGCATTCATCCTGATGACACCGGATTTGCGCGTAACGAACCCAATGGTCGTGCACGTGTGCGCGGCTGGTTTTCCTTTGCAGATGGTCGCCCTGTCGACACCCTCGCACTTCTTCTTGCTGCCGATGCATTCCCCCCTGTGATGTTCAACTTGTTCGGCATGCAAGGGTGGGTACCAACAATTGAATTCACTGTGCACGTTCGTGGAATTCCCGCACCTGGCCCCATCGCATGTGAGTTTGAGAGCCACGTCGTTCAAGGCGGGTACTGGGAAGAAGATGGCGTGATGTGGGATAGCAGTGGGCAAGTTGTCGCGATGAGTCGACAGTTAGCGCTTGCTCCCTTGGCGCAGTCCTAACGAATAAGCAAATAACAATCCCGCAACAACAGCGGTTGCCGATGTTGATCGACGTATCAACATTTTTGAACGTTGCGCAAAAATGACCACGGGCCATCCGCGTGCGCGCGCCAGCCCTGCCAGATCAGAGTCGGGGTTAACGGCGACTGCATGGCCGACAAGTTCCATCATCGGCACATCGCTCATCGAGTCTGAATACGACCACGATTCCTGCAAATTGATGTTGCGCATCGCTGCGAGAGATGCGATGGCTTCAGCTTTTCCTTCGCCATAACAAAAAGGCCCATCAAGTCGACCGGTGTAGACACCGTTGTCCACTTCTCCGCGTGTGCCGATGCCGCCTGTCATCCCCAACGCAGTGGCCAAAGGTTCGACAATTTCAATAGGTGAAGCCGACACAATCCATGTCTCGCGACCTGCATTGTGATGTTGTTCAAGAAGTGCTCGTGCTTCTGGTCGAATCAGTCCAAGAAGTTCAGGAAGAACTACATCATTGAGGGCGACAAGATCTGCCTGTTTCATTCCGCCTACACCAGCCAAGATGCGATCGCGCACGCCGGTGCTTGTCTCGTCACTTGCACCAAAAAAACGAAAACGAAGTGCGCGCAAAATATCGACTGCAAAATCCTGCAATCGAATATGACCGGCGTCTCGGGCTGCTCGGGCGAACACGAAAGCAGACGAACCAGCAATCAAGGTGCGATCGAGATCGAAAAATGCGGCGGTTTTCTGAGTGTTCATAACGTCAGTGACAGTGTATAAACGCGCTTTCGGGCAATTCCCAATGCATTTGTGACTTCATTGATCGCATCTCGCTTGGATACGCCGGTCTGCAAACGTTGACGTAATTCGGCGATGATGTCGGCATCATCCACTTCTGTTGTGGCGGTCTCACTCGGGGCAATCACGATCACGTATTCACCGCGTGGCTCGATGGCACGCACATGGTCTTGAGCCTCACCCAGAGTGCCGCGCCAGATCTCTTCATGAAGTTTTGATAACTCGCGAGCCAACACGATGGGGCGTTCTGTTCCACATGCTTCTGTTAAGTCGTCAACGGTTCTGGCAAGTCGATGCGGCGCTTCATACAACACAGTTGTGCGTCGTTCCCGCACAATCTCTGTGATGCGCTCTCTGCGCGTCGCACCTGACCGTGGAAGAAAACCATCGAAGGCAATGCGCGCGGTGGGCAGGCCACTCATTGCCGCGGCCATCACAAAAGCCACTGGGCCTGGGGTGGAAGAGACTCGGTAACCGTTTTTGTGTGCGGCGGCGACAAGTTGCTCACCAGGGTCGCTGATGCCAGGTGTTCCCGCATCGCTAATCAATGACACCGTGATATTGCGCGACAAATAATCGAGCACGGTGGAGATGACATCGTGTTCGGTGTGTTCGTTGACGACAATCAGTTTGTCGGGGTGTGCGCCAATGTGTTTCAGCAACGATCCGCTTCGCCGCGTGTCTTCGCAACACACAATTGTTGATGCGCGCAGCACAGACACAGCACGAGGGGAGATGTCATCCAAATTGCCGATGGGTGTTGCCACGAGCCACAGCCCAGGATGAACAACAGAAGTTGCGTCGTTACTGTTCGACATGTCGCACTTCAATGACGTCGCCTGGTTTCATGTTCCATCGTTCAAAGGACCCAGGTGCAGCTTCAATAACAAAGCGTGCATTTCGTGTGAGGGGTCCCACTCGCCATGGCTTCATGTATTCGGTGCGAAGCACGACACCATTGGGGTCGACATAGGCAACATCGATTGCGGTTTTCATCCCGATTGTGTGCACCCACGAACACGGATCAAGGAGGAGTGGTTCTACGATTGTGTCGTGCCCTAACAAACCTTTGCGACGGTCTGTGCGCGATGTGGCACGTGCGGCAGAGGCAAGGACTCGACCTTGACTCACGATCCACACAGGTTCAATTGTGTGTCCCGAGGATGCAACCATGCTCACACGTTAAATCGAAATTCGGTGACGTCGCCGTCAACGAATTCGTAATCTTTGCCTTCTGAGCGCACCTTGCCAAGTTCTTTGGCTTTTGTCCATGAACCAATTTCCACCAGTTCATCCCAGTGGATGACTTCGGCGCGAATGAAGCCACGTTGGATGTCGGAGTGGATCTTGCCGGCACACACAGGCGCCTTGTCTCCCGCGTGGAATGTCCAGGCACGTGTTTCTTTTTCGCCGGTCGTGAAATAGGTGCGCAATCCCAGCAAGTGATACGCCGAGCGCACCATTTTTGTCAGCGCACCTTCCCCAAGTCCAAGAGCTTCCAGCATCTCTGCTCGGTCTTCATCAGATAATTGCGCGGCTTCAGCTTCAATCTGGACGCTCATGCCCAACACTTCGACATCGTTTTCTTGCACGGATCCGGGCGGACACAGTTCGGCGCGAACACGTGCTTCAACGGCGGGGATTGTGTCTAATTCGTTTTCTCCGACATTCACCACAGCAAGAACGCGACGGTTAGTCAACAAGAAATGTGGTGCCAGTGCTTCGCGATCATCGGCAGAGAGTCCCGCGCGATACAACGGCATTCCTTCGGCGAGAGCGTCGTAAGCGCGCTGTAATACTGCGACTTCTTCTTGATTCGATTTATCTACGCGCGCAGTTTTCTTCACGCGGTTCAATCGTGTCTCCACTGTTTCTAAGTCGGCGAGTGCTAATTCCAATTCAACAACGCGCAGATGCTCGAGCGGGTCGTCTGGGCCAGGAACATCGGGATCTGTGAATGCGCGAAGAACGAACACAATGGCGTCCACTTCACGGATGTTGGCGAGGAATTTGTTTCCCAAGCCTTCGCCTTTGCTCGCACCTTCCACCAGTCCACCGATATCGACCACTTGGACCGCGGCGTGCACGATGCTTTTTGTCTGGGACATCTCGGCCAAGGCGAGTAGGCGCGAATCGGGAACTTTGGCCACACCAATGTTGGGGTCTTTGGTGGCAAAGGCATAGGGAGCAGCTAGGGCACCACCGCCGGTGAGGGCGTTATACAACGACGATTTTCCTGCATTCGGCAGACCGACTAATCCAAAACGTTCCATGAAGAAGGCAACGCTATCTGGGAGGGTTCAGGACGGAGTTTGTTCCCAGACCCAGGTGGGTTCTGAGGTTCGGAATTGTTACTATGGCGATAGTGCAAATACCCCGCGTGCAAGCGAGGCGGACACTGACAACACAACTCAGGAAAGGGACACCCCCGTGACCACTTTTGATCTTGACCTCACCAAGTACAGCTTGGGTTGGAGCGACCAAGTTGATTACGCCTTTGAACCTGAAAAAGGACTGTCTGACCGAGTTGTGGAACAGATCTCGTGGTGGAAGGGCGAGCCCAAGTGGATGACTCAGTTCCGTCTCCGCAGCCTTGGCATTTTTGATCGCAAGCCAATGGCTAAGTGGTTTGCCGACAACATGCCCGACATCGATTTCCAAGACATCTTCTATTACCTAAAGCCTGCAACCGATCAGGTGGATGAATGGGATGACTTGCCCGAGCAGATGAAGTTGACCTACGAAAAGTTGGGCATTCCCGAAGCAGAGCGTAAGTACCTCGCTGGCGTCACTGCTCAGTACGAATCAGAAGTGGTGTTCCACCGCAACCGCGAAGACTTAGAAGCACAAGGCATCTTGTTCTGTGACATGGACACTGCATTGCGCGAATACCCCGATTTGGTGAAACAGTATTTCGGTTCTGTCATTCCTCCAGGAGACAACAAGTTCTCCGCATTGAACACTGCAGTGTGGTCGGGTGGATCATTCATTTATGTTCCACCTGGCGTGGAATGCGAAATGCCACTGCAGGCCTATTTCCGAATCAACTCGGAAAATGCTGGTCAATTCGAACGCACATTGATCATTGCTGATGAAGGCTCAAAGGTGCACTACATCGAAGGGTGTTCAGCGCCGGTGTACACGAGCGATTCACTGCACTCTGCTGTTGTTGAAATTGTGGTCAAGCCATCTGCTCGCGTCACATACACCACCATTCAGAACTGGTCGCCAAACGTGTACAACTTGGTCACCAAGCGCGCACGCGTCGAAGCCGAAGGCCACATGGAATGGATCGATGGAAACATCGGCTCTAAGTTGACGATGAAGTACCCAAGCGTGTACTTGATGGGACCAAAAGCAACTGGTGAAGTGTTGTCGGTCGCCTATGCCGGTGCCGGTCAACATCAAGATGCTGGAGCAAAGATGGTGCACGCAGCACCCGAGACCACATCAAAGATTGTTTCAAAATCAATCAGCAAAGATGGCGGCATTACGACGTATCGCGGATTGGTTCGCGTTGACGAAGGTGCATACGGCTGCAAGAGCCACGTGCAATGTGATGCTTTGATTCTCGATGGCGACAGCGAAAGCCGCACCCTTCCATACATGGAAGTGGGCGAGAAGGACGCAGAAATCGGGCACGAAGCAACAGTGTCAAAGATTGCCGACGAGCAGTTGTTTTACTTGATGAGTCGCGGTCTTTCCCAAGAACAAGCAATGAGCATGGTTGTGAACGGTTTCATTGAACCTGTGACGCGAACCTTGCCAATGGAATACGCAGTGGAATGGAGCCGCCTCATCGAATTGCAGATGGAGGGTTCGGTTGGCTAACCAGCCACCGAGGTTTCTGCCATGCCGATGCGCACTGAATGCAAGAACTACGAAAGCCGCACCTATCCAAATGGTGATGCTGTTCGGAAATGCAATTTGGATTTAGCACCTGAAGCGCCGTGGAGATGTCCTGATCCGTGCTCAGGGTATGAACGCCGCTTGGCCGATGTTGCATGGGTGCATGGAACCGCGATCGCGCCTCCCACGCCACCAGAGGTGCCAGGGCTTGGCGACGGAACTGCAGCGGCAGTGTTGGACGAGGCAGAAAGCATCATTAATTCGATCGGTGCCCAAGTTCTGCACGAAGTCGAACAAGAAAAGTCGAAGAAGCGTCGTTGGTGGCGCAAGAAGAAATAAGTAACGAAAGTAGCCCCCATGAGTACAACGCTTGCTTTGCCGAGCACCGATGAAGAAATTTGGCGTTATAGCCGAATTGGTGAATTGGATTTGTCTGCGTATGCCCCAGGTGTTGTGCGCACTGAAATTAAAAACGCCGATGGCCTGATTGCGACATCGACTCTCACTGGTGTTGCAATGACCGAGGCGCCAGACGTGTTCGCGCAGATGAATATTGACTCTGGTGTTGAAGTGGCAATTGTGGTGCCCAAAGGGATTGCCCATCAACATGTTGTCGAGGTCACTCATTATGTGGAATCAAACGGCATTGTTGCATTTCCGCGATTGGTTATCGATGCCCAGGAACAGAGCGAGATCACTGTCGTTGAACGATTTGTGTCGAGTGATGACGTGGTGTCACTCGTGTGCCCCGTCCTTGAAGTGCGCACTGCTGCTGGCGCACACGTGAACTATGTGGCGATGAACCAATTGGGTTTACAGACATGGTTGATCGGTCATCAGTACAGCACTGGTTACCGTGATTCCACGACACGTTTGAACACTGTTGCCTTGGGTGGCGACTATGCACGCGTGCGCGCTGAAGTGCGATTAGTGGAAACCGGTGCAAGCGCTCAACAACTTGCGCTTTATTTTGCTAGTGGAACCCAGATGCACGACTTCCGAACCTTGCAGCGCCATGAAGCACCGCGAACCTACAGTGATCTGTTGTTCAAAGGCGCCGTTGGTGGTTCAGCACGAAGCGTCTACACCGGACTTATTCGTATTGAGAAAAACGCCGCAAAATCTGAGGCGTTCCAAACCAACCGTAATTTGACGTTGGGAGATGGTGCGTGGGCGGAAAGTGTTCCCAACTTAGAAATTGAAACCAACGAAGTGAAGTGCAGTCATGCCAGCACTGTTGGTTCCATTGATGAAGACCAACGTTTCTATTTGGAGAGTCGCGGTATCTCTCCCGATGTCGCAGAGCGGTTGGTGGTGTTCGGATTCTTTAAAGATGTTCTTGACCGACTTCCACAACACGTTGAAACAGATGAGTTGGAGCGAGAGATCGCAGACAAGCTGCGTCGTGAAGGAGCCGTGCAATGAATGTGACTGTGTGCCGGTTAGATGAATTGACCTCTGGTGAGGCGCGTCGCGTGATGGTCGGGAACACCCCGGTTGCGGTCGTGCGAATCGAAGATGATGTGTATGCAATCGCAGACACGTGCAGTCACGCAGATGTGTCGTTGTCGGAGGGAATTGTGTGGTGCGAGACCAAGCAAATTGAATGCATCAAGCATGGCAGTGCATTCAGCTTGGAAACCGGTGAGCCCGATACCTTGCCTGCGACACAACCCGTCGCTGTTTTTCATGCGTCAGTCGTTGACGGACAAGTCGTTGTTGAAACGAAAGAGGACAAGAAATGAGTACGTTGACAATTTCTGGGCTGTGCGCTGAAGTTGCTGGAAAGCAAATTCTGAATGGCATTGACTTGGTCATTAATTCTGGCGAAGTGCACGTCATCATGGGACCAAATGGTGCGGGCAAGTCAACACTGTCTGCAGTCATCATGGGTAAGCCTGGCTACACCGTCACCAGTGGTTCTGTTGCTCTTGATGGAGTTGACATCTTGGCGCTGCCGACATGGAAGCGCGCTCTTGCAGGATTGCATCTGGTGATGCAATACCCCACAGAAGTGCCGGGAGTTCATGTGGATGAAATGTTGGCAGAGGCGTTGACAGCGCGTGGGCGCAACACCAAAGATCTTTCAGCACGAATCTCACAAGAAGCATCGTTCATCAATTTTGACGAAGACTTAGTGTCCCGCGCTCTGAACGTGGATCTTTCCGGTGGCGAAAAGAAGCGCAATGAGACATTGCAGCTTGGTGTGTTGGAGCCAAAGATTGCCATTCTCGATGAATTGGACTCGGGCCTCGATATCGACGCACTTCGCGACTGTGCACGTCGGGTGGAGAAGGCAACGCATGAGAACAATGTTGGTGTGTTGGCAATCACGCACTATGTGCGATTGCTGGAAGAGTTGAAACCCGACGTCGTACACATTCTCGCGGCAGGCAAGATCGTCAAGTCTGGCGGTCCGGAGTTGGCCGATGAACTTGAGCGTGACGGCTACGCAGCGTTTGTGTAGGTGAAATGTTTGCCCCTGACGGTTGGGTATCAACCCCACAAGGATTGTTTCGTAAATTCGAATTTGCCGATTTTGCACAGGCTTTTGCATTTATGACTCGGGTCGCCGAGTTAGCCGAGCAGGCCCAACATCATCCCGATTGGTCGAACAGTTGGAATGTGGTGCGCATTTCATTGATTTCTCACGATGTTGGAGAAATCACGATCCGAGACACCTCGCTCGCGGAAAAGATAAACGCTCTCGTCTAGGGTGACTTCTCGGGGGAGAAGTCACATGTTGCAAGCCGACTCTCGAGTCTTTTTTGCCAAACGCGATCAGTTTCCAGGCTGGTGGGTTGTTGGCGGGTGTTTCACCATTTTATTTTTCGGTTCAGCCCTGGGTTTCTATGGCATGTCGGTGTATCTGAATGCATTTAGTAAGGAAAACCCCGATTGGAAAGTGTCGTCACTATCGATTGCGACGACTTTCTTCTTTCTGATTGGTGGGTTGTGGAATGTCGTTGTTGCGCGACTGATTGCTAAATATGACGTGCGAGCAATTGCTTATGGAGGGGCCGTCCTTGGCGCCATCGCACTTTTGGGCCTGGGGCAAGTAACAGAACAATGGCATCTCTTTGTGGTCTACGGGGTGTTTGCGATCGCATGGTCGTCAAGTGGATTGACACTTGCAACAACAGTGGTGACACGTTGGTTTCATGTCAAACGTGCTTCAGCGATTGCGGCCGCATCGTCGGGGTTGTCGGTAGGCGGAATTGTTTTGTCGCCGATCATCAAGTCACTCATCGATGCACAAACAATGAACGGAGCAGCGCCGATTCTGGCGGTGCTGTGGTTAGTCGGAATGAGTGCTCCGGCTTTTCTGTTTATTCGTCCTGAACCAACAGCGTTGAACTGGATGCCCGATGGCGAGCCAAAACCAGAAAATCATGTGTCTGTGTTGCCTGGGGTGCCAATGGCCGAAGCGATTCGGACGAGATTCTTTTGGGTTGTCACATTCGGATTCGTGTTGGTGATGGGAAGCCAAGTCGGAGCTATTCAGCAAATCGTCAAACTGGTGGAGGAGCGCACTACGAAAGAAACCGCGGCAATTGCGACCTCGGTATTGTCTGGTGCAAGTGTTGTGTTTCGCCTCATCGGCGGGCGAGTGATTCCGCGGTTTCCCCTCGCCAAGTTCATGGTATTTCTCGCAGTTGTGCAGGGCGGATCAATCATCCTGATTGGTCAAATGCACAACACGGTGGCTTTGTTTATTGCAATTGCACTCTTCGGTGCAATGGTGGGAAATATTTTGATGATGCAGTCGCTGTTAGTCGCACAACGATTCGGAGTAAAGGATTACGCCCGCATCTCATCTCGATCGGGTCTGGTGTCGTTAACCGGAACGGCAATTGGTCCAATTCTGATCGGATCAATTCGTGACTCGGCGGGAAACTACGACACGCCCTATCTCGTGGCAGGAATCATCTCGTTATGTGGCGCTGTGCTTTTTAGTTTTAGTGGGCCAGCAGAATCTGTTGACGCTGCTCGCATCGCGGACTAATTCAGAACGTCATCTCGCGAAGACGACGAATGCGCTCGCCAGTATCGGGGTGTGTGGAGAACAAACGTCCCACGTCGACACCGGTTCCACGCTTGTGATGCATTTCAGCGAGTGGGTTATGGATGTAGGCCTGAGCCTGGGCGGGTGCAACTTGCATCGGTGTATGCATTGCAATTGTTTCGATTTTCTCGAGTGCTCTCGCCA
>JBEDHS010000048.1:0-2544 GCA_041173945.1 Actinomycetota bacterium | reverse complement strand
CACAACAGTGGATGCACGTTGGCATGTGATTCCGACTGCGGTGACGTCGTGCCCACGCGCGGCAGAGGATGCAACCCGATGGACGGACTCGTACATTTTTTCTGCATCGAATTCCACAAGTCCAGGTGCAACTGAAGTTGGCGGAAGGCTCTCGTAATAGAGGTCGTGGAGTGAGCCGTCCTCGAGCAGAATCGCAGCCCGCACACCGCTCGTGCCGACATCGATGACAAGAGTTTTCACAGGCCGAGCTTTCCTGGATTCAAAATCCCGTGAGGGTCGAGAGATTTCTTGATGGATTGCAGTACATCAAGTCCTGCACCAAGTGCATCGCGCATAAAACCTGCTCGCGAGTATCCGACACCGTGGTGATGTGACAAATTCGCGCCAGAGGCCAATGCTGCACGTTGTCCTGCTTCCCACATCGCCAGATACGTCTGTTCAAATTCCTCTGGTGGAGGAGTGGCGGCAAAGGTGAAATACAGACATGCGCCTTCGATGTAGCTGTGCGAGAGATGGCAAGACGCAGAGCGTGCGTGTGGAACGCCGAGCAGCGCGCTCTCCACTGCCTCGACAACGTTGTCACACGCAGCCCAGTTAACAGCGATCTCCATCGTGTCAACGACGTAGCCCTTGCGAGTGAGTGCTTGGAGACCACTGGTGTCATTGCGATGGTGCATCCATTGTTCAACAAGTTCAAGTGAGCCTGCTTGTGCGCCCATTGACATACAGACGTCATGAACAATCGCCATCGTGGCGTCGATAAGCGACTCATTTCCTTCATCGAGTACCAACAACGTTGCGGTATTGCCATCGCCTCCGTGAGACCTTTTGCTCTCCGCTCCGTCATAGAGACGAAGCACTGCGGGGGTTGCGCCGTTGCGGATAATTCGTCGGCACGCTTCGAGTCCTTCGGTGAAAGATGCAAAGACATACGATCCGCGACGTTCGACTTCAGCGATGGGGTGCGCACGCAACCACACGCGTGTAATCACACCGAGTGTTCCTTCACTGCCCAAGAACACATGATTCAAATCGGGTCCGACAGCGGCTGCTGGGGCACCACCAGTGCGAAGAATGGTTCCGTCTGCAAGTACGACTTCGAGTGCATGCACCATGTCTTCGATTTTTCCGTAACGCGTGGAGTACTGCCCAGCGCCACGGCACGCCACCCAGCCGCCAACTGTGGCGAGGGCAAACGATTGTGGGTAGTGGCCGACGGTGAGGCCATAGGTGCGAGCCGCATCTTCAAGATCGGGACCGAATGTGCCCGCCAAAACTTCGATAATGCCCGACACCTCATCAACCGATTCAATTCCTTGCATGGAGCACAAGTCGAGACTGATTCCCCCTGCAAGAGGAATCGCAGCACCACACACTCCACTGCGTCCACCTGTTGCTGTGACGGGAATCTTGTGGTTGTTGCAGTAGCGAAGAAGTTGTGAGACGTGTTCAGTTGACGTTGGTCGACATACGACGGCGGGAATTTGCGGCACCTGGTTGTCAAGTGACCACGACAACGACAAGGGCCACCAGTCCCGACCATGTTGGACTCGATCTGCAATATCACTAGTAGTGGGACACAGCGCGGCGATGTCGGCAATCTGTGCATCGGTCACAATCACCGTCGAGGATGACAGTCGAGCAGTTGTGTCAGTCGCAGACCCGCCCAATTCGATGGGTTCGGTCGGCTGAGTGTGGAAAGAATGAAGTGACATGGTGTCGCTTTCTCGGTGTTGTGGCTATTGCGTTGACGCGATGAACTCTGCTTCTGTCACCATCGCGGCGGCGTCCTCGCGTGCGCATTCATCAATGAAGTGCTCGACGCTTTGGTCTTTGTCGGCGTCGCTCCAGTTCAAATAGGGCTGAATTAGTGTCGCAACGTCACGGGCAGCACGGACACAACTGCGGCGATCCAAAAGTCGCGCGCGTGTGCGTCGTGTGAGAACGTCGTCGACACTGGTGGCCATCTCGTGGGTGACTGCGTACACAGCTTCACAACGCAGGTATGGCAGTCCAGGAACAAGTTCTTCGCCCAATGTGGGGTCCGAGTTGATCATGTCCCGTAACACGGACGCGTCCGATCCGTATCGAGAAAACAGATGAATATCGCGCTGATTTTTCGTTTGTGGTGAGCCTTGTGCGCCATGAAGGGCGAGCGACTTTGTCTTGCTGGATTTTTTGATCTTCAGTAGCTCACACACGGCGTCAACTGCATCTTCGGCCATCTCGCGATAGGTGGTTAGTTTTCCGCCCGTCACCGTGACGACTCCGTTTTCAGAAGCGATCACTTTGTGTCGACGACTGAGGTCGGCTGTACGTCCAGAAATCTTCTCGTCGCTCTTCACCAAGGGACGCAGTCCACTCCATACACCCGTCACGTCGGCCTCGGTGACTCCGGTGGTGATGCTTGCATTGACAGCATCGAGAACATATTGAATGTCGTCTTTGGTGCACTGAGGGTCGTGTACGGGCCCGGAGTAGTCAGTGTCGGTTGTACCTATGTAGGTGTATCTGTAGGTGCCATCTCCATTGGAAATCCACGGC
>JBEDHS010000047.1:0-10317 GCA_041173945.1 Actinomycetota bacterium | reverse complement strand
ACCTCAGATACGGAACCAGTAATCGCAATATCGGCTGGACCTGCGGCACCTTCTTTATCCAACATCGCTCGATAACTGGGCAATGTTCCATAGACAGCAAACACTTTCGCTGCACGCTCAGCAGCAGCTGCTTTGTCGGTGGTGACGCATACGGGAAGTGCCGCAATAACACGCGGTGCAGGCCGACCAAACTCTTCAGCAGCGCGAGAAATCGTCGGGATGGTGTGTGATGACAGCGTTGCTGGTCCGGTACACCACGTCAAAGTTCCTTGTGCCATCGCAGCGGTCACACGCAACATCTGTTCGCCGAGAGCCGCCACAACAACGCCGAAACCTGTCGACCCGTTAGCGGAAATTCCTCCATGCACCGAATAGGTCTCGCCATCAAAATTCGCAGGTTCATTGCGGGACAATGGCATCAACACACTGAGATATTCCTTCAAGTGTCGAACGGGTTTTTCATACGACATTCCCAACATGTTTTCAATCACAATCTTGTGACTGAGTCCAATGCCCAACGTCAAGCGATTCCCGGATGCGGCGGCAACTGTGTGACATTGCTGTGCGATTGCATGTGGGTGACGGGGGTAGGTCGGGACGACCGACGTACCAAGTTCGATTCGCGGCACCTCTCGCCCAACGATGGCCAATGTTGTGAGGGCGTCATGTCCAAAAATGTTTGGGGCCCAAAAACTGGCAAAACCATCTGCTTCTGCGTTGCGCGCTTCTCGCACCACATCATCAATTGTTCCGTCGTTGACTGCGCCACTGAAAATTCCGTATTTCATGAACGCTGACCGTATCAGGGTGGGTTCAGTTGGCCTTAGTTGTTCACACCAGACGACGCCGACATGGTCAGGACAGACCTACCAATTCGAGCCATTCGCGGCTGAAATAGTCAACTTGTCCATCAGGCATCAACAAGACCTTTGTTGGGGTGAGACGCTCCACAAATTCGGTGTCGTGACTGACCATGATGATTGTGCCCTTCCACGTTTCAAGTGCCCTGGCCACAGCCTCACGGCTATGAGGATCGAGGTTGTTTGTCGGCTCATCTAACAGCAGGACATTGTTTCTTCCCACCATCAACATCGCGAGTGCCAACTTTGTTTTTTCTCCACCCGACAACGATCCAGACTCCTGAAAGACCTTGTCTCCCTGCAAACCAAACATCCCCAACAACGCTCGCAGTTGTGTCTCGGTCAAAGAACTACCCGACGGCAACTCTCGGCGCATGTGCCACATCAGTGACTGGTGCGGATCCAACGTGTCGTGTTCTTGAGCGAAGTAGCCGACACTGACCTGATACCCCCACGTGAAGTCGCCGATCGTGGCCTCGGTTTGGCCAGCCAGAATTCGCAGCAGAGACGTTTTGCCCGCACCATTCAACCCGAGCACGAGCAAGCGCTCACCTCGACCCACATCGAAGGTGACGTCTTCAAATACTGGTGGTCCACCGTATCCCTTGCTCAAACCTTTCGTCTCAATCACTGTCACGCCACTTTGAGGGGGGTCGGGAAATTTCACATTAAGGACACGATCTTTCTTGCGTGCACTTACCCCTTCAGATTCGATACGTGAAATTCGTTTTTCAATACTGTGCGCCATAGTTGCTTTGCTGGCCTTGGCGCCGAACCGATCCACCACTTCTTGCAAGCGCGCAACTTCTTTGGCTTGCATCATTGCTTTTTTCTCGGCTCGTGCTTCATCTTCACCGCGAGAACGTTTGTATTGCGAATAGGTTCCACGGTATTCAAAGATTGTTCCTGTGTCGTCTTCATCGGGACGATCAAGATGCAAGACCCGCGTGATCGCTTCATCGAGAAGTTCCAAGTCGTGGCTAATAACAAGAAGCGCGCCTTTGTAATTGCGCAAAAAGTTCAACAGCCATGTTTTTGCATCAAGATCCAAGTGGTTAGTCGGCTCGTCCAACAACAACATGTCGCTTCCGGCAAAAAGAATGCGCGCAAGTTCAACACGACGACGTTCTCCACCCGAGAGAACCCCGAGAGCTAAATCTAACCGACTCGGATTAAGCCCCAGTCCAGAAGCGATTGAACGCGCTTCACTCTCGGCTGAATAACCACCTTTGAGATTGAACGCTTCTTCGGCCTTTGTGAAACGCGCCACCGACTTCTCATCAGCATTTTCTTCCATGGCGATACGAAGCTTTTCCAAACGCTCTAAGTCCGCATCGATGTTGCGCCCCGACAAAATGTGGTGAATCGCAGGTTTTCTTTCCATCTCGGGAGACGTGCGCGGATCTTGCGATAAATACCCATATGCGCCACTGCGCACCACTTTGCCTTTGGCTGGCTCTACGTCACCACCGAGAACTTTGAACATCGAGGTCTTCCCCGCGCCGTTACGCCCCACAATCCCCACTTTGTCCCGGGACATAATCGTGAAAGTTGCCCCCTCAACAACGTTGCGACCACCCACCTCAACAGTGAGATCATGAACTTGCAACATTGTTATTGAGCCGACTCTGACGAGGGAGAAATTGTTGACGACGGTGTTGTTGTTGTCGTCGACGCTGGCGAATTAGACACCACGGTTGTCGTTGTTGAATTGCCCGATTGCACCGATTGCTGATTGGTGTTCGGAGAGGTGGTCGTGGGAACGAATTCACTTTCTTCATCTAAGGAATCGTCAACATACTTCGATGGCAAACATGCACCGGGCGATTTGGGGGCGTTACCCAGTGACGACGACACTGCCGCCACCAAAACTTTTCGTCCCATATCGGTGGGGTGAATCTTGTCCTTGTTCAACACGCCATCTTGTAGAGATGCTGCACCCCAATCAAGGACCGCCACATTCGGGTACTGCGCTGCAACCGTACGAATCGATTCATTCACCAACTTCATTGACTCTCGAAAGAGTGTTGCTGTCAACAAAAGCGTGGGCCGCGGGGCAAGCGAGTCAACAATTCGTGTGAGATCTTCCTCATAATTTTTCTGATTTCCCGAAAAATTTGTTCCCAAGAACACAACAGCTGCATCCCAACCTTCATTGATACGGTCACGCAACACAGTGCGTCCGAAGTTCACCATCTGACCAGACTCAGCCTCAACTGCGACTCTCCAACCCAAAGGAACCAGGGCCGAGCACATCGCTCCGCCGTATCGACTTGTGGTTGCAGCAAAGATCGAGTCACCGATAATCAGCACTTTGTTCCCGCCTGATCGCGGACCCAAGATTTCGCCATCAAGCAACGGGAGCTCGGTACGAACTCCGTCTATGACCAACCCTTCGCTGTCTGGCACAACCCCCGGGATTCGACCGACAAATTCAAGCTCACCCGGATCCACTGTCTCAACGGCACTGGAACACGCACCCAACAATGTGAGTGCAGCGAGACACACGACAAAAAAGCGACGAGAGGGGGCAGACATGACCCCTCAAGGTTATTGGTTCACATCACCATTGCGAGGTCAGGGTCGATACCTCTTTGCAGAATGTTCAATCGCGAGGAGGATCGTGTGGCGACGTGCGATTCAGTCGCGCCTCACGCAATTCATCACGAATCTCGGTCAGTAAGTCGTTCGTTGAAACCTCTGGCATTGGCTCATCAGTACTCTCTTCGCGCGCCTTTTCACGAACCCGGTTATAGACCTTGACCACCATGAACAACGCCACAGCAACAAAGAAGAAGTTCAGCAATGCAGTGGCAAATGCTCCGAAAGGAATCGCACTGCCATTGATAGTGAGGACTTTTTTGGAGAAATCTGGTTGTTCCCCACCAAAAATCGCACCAATCAGTCCGCCCAGAATTCCTGGGCTTGTCGCACTGCCGGCAAATGAATCGACCACGGTTTTGAACGCCGCGCCCATCACGAATGCGACGGCGACATCAACAACATTTCCATGATTAATGAATTCTTTGAATTCAGCGATGACCCCGCGTTTGGTCAAATTCGAGACTTTTTCTTCCACTTTTCCCAGCACGTCAGACATGTCGAAAGATTACTCGTCTCGTTGTTCAAGTTCGTCGAAAGTATCAACATTTCGTAAGGAAGGAAATGCAAACCACCATGCACCAGCCACGCACACCGTGGCAAGGCCACCACCAATCACTGTGGCCGGAGTTCCCACCAAACTCGACACCGCACCAGACTCGAATGCGCCCAACTCGTTGGATGCACCAATAAACACATTCTCTACCGCCGACACTCGGCCACGTTTTTCATCTGGTGTCACTAGTGGAACCAGTGAACCGCGGATAAAGACACTGATCATGTCCGAGCTGTTAATGAGGAGAACCGCAAAGAAAGCAACCCAGTAACTAGTCGTGACCCCCAACAGAATTGTCGACAGACCAAAGACGCCGACTGCCACAATCAAGGTTCGTCCAACCTTTGATCGCACAGGATAAAACGACAACCCGATCGCGGTTAATGCCGCACCAATACCTCCGGCAGCACGTAACCATCCGTATGCAATATCGCCGACCTGCAATTGCTCTTCGGCGATAACGGGCAACAATGCCACCGCCCCACCTGCCAAAACTGCAAAAAGATCCAGCGAGATTGCCGCTAACAGCACCGGAGTGCGCCGAATAAATACCAGACCTTGCACCGCATCTCGCACAGTGGGTCGAGGACCACCAGGTACACGTGTTGACGGCACTGTCACTTGTGACATCACCAACACCGCACAACCAATTAACACTGCGGCAGATGCATACGCCGCGGCGGGATGAACGGAATAGAGAAATCCGGACAATGCCGGTCCCATGATTGCAGCACCCGTCCATGTCGCACCGTACACAGCAATCACACGTGGTAATCCTCCTTGAGGTGCAATCATCGCGGCAATGGGACGCATCGCAGGTGCAAGAAAACCTCTGAACACTCCAAACAGAAGGACGATTCCAAAGATGGGAAGAGTCGAGGTGGGTTCAGTGAGTGCGTACAACGTCAACAAAATCGAACACAGCATTTCCCCGCTTTGGGCAAGCATCGACACAACGCGACGATTGAAGCGATCTGCCACGGTTCCTGTGACAAGAACCAGCAATGCCGCCGGAACAAATTCAGCGAGCCCAAGCCAACCGATATCTAACTCTGAGCCGGTGATGTCAAAGACATTCTTTCCAAGCGCCGTGGCCTGCAGAAGAACACCGGTGTACAACACCGTGCTCGCCAACAGCAAGGGCTTCACTCCGGGAGCTGAAAGAGCTTCTCGAGTTGAAAGTGTTCCGGGTTGTTGGGTCATCGAGCAGTCCAACCGCCGTCAACAACAACGGATTGGCCTGTCATAAACGATGATGCCTCACTTGCCATAAAGAGCACCGCACCATCGAGTTCATGTTCAAATCCCATGCGCGGAATCGGCGAGTTCTGCGCGATCATTCGTTGCGATCCCTCATCGGACTCCATTCCTGCTGTCATCTCGGTGAGAAACCACCCAGGACACAACGAGTTCACGCGTACTCCTTTTCGTGCCCACTGCAACGCAAGTTCTTTGGTGATGCCAATGACTGCGTGTTTGCTCGCCACATAGTTCACCTGCTTAATGGGCGTTGAACCCACCAACCCAAGAACTGATGACACGTTGATCACCGAACCAGAACCCTGTTTCACCATGTGTTCTCCACACAGTTTGGCCAAGTGCCACACTGCGGTTGTATTGACTTCGAGAACTGATTCGAAGTCTTCCAAAGTTTCTTTTTCGACTGACGTCACAATTCCGATGCCGGCATTGTTGATCAAGATGTCGACTCGCCCAAATCGACGCATCACTTCGTCAACAAGATCCTTACGTTGCTGTGCATCAGACACATCGCACGCAAGCCCCACCGAGCCAGGCAATTGACCAGACAATTCATCGAGTCGCTCTCGGCGACGGGCTGTCGCGACCACTGTTGCACCGGCGGCGTGTAGCACCTTGGCAAAACGAGCTCCAAGACCCGACGATGCCCCGGTGACGATGGCGACTTTCCCATCGAGACGAAACAGTGAGAGTGGGTCATATTTCTCTGAATCAGACATAGGACGAGGCTAGAGCGTGAGGACATCTATGCAAGCATGGAAACATGAAGGTACGTATCGGTTTCGGACTTGGCGTGAGAACCCAACTAAACGATGCCTCATTTCTCGAAGTTGTCGACTGTCTCGAGGAATTTCGATTTGACAGTTTGTGGTTAAGCGAGCGGATTAGTGGACAAGCACCAGACCCCATCGTGGCAATGTCGATGGCGGCGGCCCGAACGACCCGCATGAAATTCGGCATGAGCGTGATGGTCCTACCGGGTCGCAACCCCATCGTGCTTGCGAAAGAACTCGCCACTCTCGATCGAATGTCGGGTGGTCGACTTTTGCCTGCGTTCGGTTTGGGAGTTGCTGACCCACACGAACAACAAGCATTCGGCGTGCAACGAAACATGCGCGCAAAGATTTTCAATGAAGCTCTCGAAGTGATGCGCGCGTGTTGGACGCAAGACTCAGTCACTTTTCACGGAGAACATTTCTCCTACGACAATGTCTCAGTCCTGCCAAAACCACTGCAACAACCGCCCGAAGTGTGGCTTGGTGGAATTGCCGAGAGTGAACTTCGCCGAGTGGGACGCCTCGCCGACGGCTGGCTGCCCTCATTTGTGACACCACAAGATGCCGCACACGGCTGGATGACGGTAAACCACATAGCGGCAGAAAACAATCGCGAGATTGACCCCGAGCACTTTGGTGTCTTACTCCCCTACAGCACAGACCCCATCTCTCCACACCTCCTCGCAGGATTAAAGACGCGCCGTCCTGATCTTGATGATGTGTCAATCCTTGTTCCATCTGGTTGGGCTGCGCTTCGCGACACCATCGAGCAGTTCATCGCCGTTGGAGCATCCAAATTTGTCATCGTTCCGTTTGGCGAACCTGCATCAGTGCAGGAATGGAAAGATCACCTTGGCCAAGCCGCGCATCAATTAATGGATCTACAGACCTGATACGCCGAATTCTTCGGCGCGAAGTGACTGTGTGTTCTCGCGATTATTTGTTTTTTGCGGGCTTGCGAAACGACGCACAGAATTCAATCAGTAGTCGCGTTCCATAAGCTGTTGCGCCTCTGTTCAACCAGCCATCGTCGCCATCTGCTTCCATGGGTCCGGCAATGTCAAGATGCGCCCATGGTGTGTCGGCGACGAATTCGTGCAAGAACAATGCCGCTGTTGTCGCGCCCGCGAGTGGGCCACCAATGTTTCGCATGTCTGCCACGTTCGAGTCGAGAAGCTTTCGGTAATCGGCAAACAACGGCAACTCCCACACAAGTTCATCGGTCTTGGTGCTGGCTTGTTTGATTTGTTCAACAACGCCTCGGTTGTTGCCGAATACTCCCGCCATTTTCTTGCCCAACGCACCCATACATGCACCGGTCAAGGTTGCGATGTCAATCATCGCGTCGGGTTTCATTTCAGCTCCCAAACTCAGACCATCAGCCAAAATCAAACGGCCTTCGGCATCGGTGTTATGAATCTCAACAGTTTTTCCATTGCGCATCTTCAGCACGTCGCCCAATTTCATCGCACTGCCGCTCGGAAGGTTGTCCGTGCACATCAAAAATGCGGTCACTTTCGTTTTTACTTTCAAAGCCCGTAGCGCACTCATGGTTGCCAAAACTGCTGCGGCACCACTCATATCCATCTTCATCGATGCATGGCTCGCATCACTTGGCTTCAAAGAGATACCGCCGGAGTCATACATGACTCCTTTGCCCACCAACACCACGTGTCCTTTGGCGCCTGTTGGTCGATATTCCAACTTCACCATTCGTGGCGGCTCGACGCTTCCCGCATTCACACCCACGATTCCGCCGCACCCCATGGCCTTTAGTTGGTCGCGGTTATAGACGGTCGAACGCAGTCCGCTCTTTTTGGCAATGTCCACGGCATGTTCAGCGAATTGTGTCGCGGTCAAATGAGATGGTGGTGTGTTTGCGAAATCTCGAGCAGTACACACAGCACTTGCTGTGGCAACACCGGTCTCAACGCCTGCTTTCACTTGTGCGGTCGATGCTTTCGACACAACCGTCACCGATGACAACTTCGGCACTGAACTCTTGTCATTTTTTAAGTCAACATAACGATGCAGAGCCAACGCCATTCCTTCAACAATGACTTGTGCATTCTCCTTGGCACTTCCCCGTGCGTCGGTGACCAATGTGGTGGCCACAGATTCATAGCGCGCACTTGCACGTGCTCCTGCTGCCGCTATAAGACGTAACACGTTGGGTGTCATCTCAGATTGAGCACCTAACCCAACGAGAACACGAATGGGCGAGCCAGTAACGGGAGGAAGAGTCACTGTTTGACAGCATCGACCATCGAAACCAATCGCGGACAGTTCATCGCGTTTGTAGCCGAGGCCGGCGGGCAAAGATCCCGAGGAGGCAACACCAATGATGACTGCCTGAGCACGAGCGGGAATGGTCGTCGAAGAAGTGAACGAGGTACGCATGTTCATACTCTATGGGCGGTGAGAGCCAACAAAAGGCTCGAAGATGGCGAGATCTCGCCTACAAACTCTTGACAGGCCGAGATTGTCCTTCTTGCCAGCGCGCCATTGTCCACAACAAGTCACTGAGACGGTTCAGATACGGCACCACATAAGAAGAAGGAGGTGGTGCTGCTCCGAATGCTTGGCGTTCGGCGCGACGCACCGTCGTACGTGCGAAATCGAGCCACGCTGACACAGGGTGTTCACCGGGCACAACGAACTCTGTGGGGGGTTCGAATTTGGTGTCCAAATCATCGATGATCGCTTCGAGACGGTCGACCATCTCAGAAGTCACGCTGCTCAGACCCGGTGTCAACTTATGTCGATTCTCTGGCAGTGTCGCCAATTCGGCCATCAACACATAGAGGTCTTTCATAATTGGCACCACGATGGCATCAACTTCTGATCCATGTCCTGCTGCGGTGCGCACCAAACCAATCACGGCTTGAGCTTCGTCAACTGCACCATATGCGCGAGGCAACTCACTATCTTTCGGAACTCGACCTCCGTAGAACAGACCAGTTGTCCCGTCATCACCCTCACGGGTATAAATCTTTTCGCGCGCCATACTTCGACTCTAAAGCCCCCGCTGTTGAAGTCGTGCATTTGTTCATGTGCAATGTGTCGTACGAGGCCCTTCCCCTCCCCTTTAGCCATCCCAGCAACTAGCGTGGGAGGGTCATGACACGCCAGCCATATCTAGAAGCAATTCGAGAAAGAGTCATTGTTTTTGACGGTGCGTTCGGAACCTTTGTTCAAGACCTGAACTTGTGCGCCGATGACTTTGGCGGAGAGTCGCTCGAGGGATGCAATGAGATGTTGTGCCTCACCAGACCAGATGTCATCGAATCGATGCATGCGGCGTTTTTTGACGCAGGGGTCGATGCAATCGAGACCGCGAGTTTCGGCAGTTTTTCTACTGTTCTGGCCGAATACGACATCGCTGACCGCGCGTACGAGCTCAATGTTGCCGCAGCCGCTATCGCACGTCGTGTTGCTGACCGCTATGAATCAGACGGACGCAGTCGCTATGTCGCTGGCTCAATGGGACCAGGAACAAAACTGCCCAGTCTTGGTCACATCGGATTTACGGAACTAAGAGAGGCCTACGCCGAACAAGCTCGTGGTCTCCTCGATGGTGGTGTTGACCTCTTCCTTATCGAAACATGTATGGATCTTCTGCAAATCAAAGCAGCGATGCAAGCGTGTCGCCTCGCAATGCAGCAGTGTGGTCGCCAGGTCCCGATCCAAGTTCAAGTCACCATGGAAACCACCGGACGCATGTTGGTAGGAACAGAAATTGGTGCTGCATACGCCGCGCTTGCGGCGATGAAACCCGATGTGATTGGGATTAACTGTGCAACTGGTCCAGCCGAAATGCAAGAGCACTTGCGTTACTTAAGCGAACACTCCCAGCTTCCGATCAGTGTGTTGCCAAATGCCGGTCTTCCCTCAGTCGTCGATGGCAAGACTCACTACGACCTCACTGCCGAACAACTCGCTGAATTCCATCGTCACCATGTCGCAGACCTCGGCATCGGCATCGTTGGTGGATGTTGTGGAACGACTCCAGAGCACATGCGACAAGTGTGTGAAGCGGTGCGCTCGGTTTCGCGCAAAGAGCGCACTCCAACGAGCGAACCAAGCGTGACCTCGTTATATTCACCCGTCACTTTGGAACAAGACAACAGTTTCCTCATTATTGGCGAGCGCACGAACGCGAACGGATCCAAAGCTTTTCGCGAAGCGATGTTGAGAGAAGACTGGGACACCTGTCTGAAAATGGCAACCGAACAAATCCGCGAAGGATCACACGTTCTTGACG
>JBEDHS010000046.1:0-4019 GCA_041173945.1 Actinomycetota bacterium | reverse complement strand
TGTATGACCCAAACTAAAACGCAAAGAGCCTTTGATGAGCTCGCGATCAACGCCCATTGCTGCCAACACATGAGATGGTTCCATTGCTCCACTTGCACACGCCGATGCAGCCGAGACACAGACATTCTCATTGTCCAACAAATACAGCATCGATTCGCTCTCGACGCCTTTGATACAGACATGTGCAACACCGGCGACGGCATCATCGGGTTTCATCGTGGCCACCGCACCAGGAACTCGCTCCACAATCTCGTGCAACAATCGATCACGTAACACTCGTAAACGTCGATTCTCAGATGCTCGATGCTCATCGGTCACAGCCAGCGCAGTGGCAGTTCCCACAATGCCAGCCACGTTGTGTGTGCCGCTGCGACGATCGCGTTCTTGTCCACCACCAAAAAGCAGTGGCTCCACTGTGATCCCTTCTCGAAGAACCATCACACCCATGCCTTTGGGGCCGCCGAACTTGTGTGCCGACAAGGTCAATACATCAACATGTGGCCATACGGCGCGTAGATCAATCCAACATGCAGCTTGCACTGCATCGGTGTGCAAAATCGCATTCTCCGCGCGTCCTCGCACCGCGTGAGATACGTGTTCCATATCGGTGATTGCACCAGTTTCGTTGTTCACGGTCATTACCGACACCACGGTCACGTCATCGTGTTGTGCGAGATGCTCACGCAACACCGACGGGTCGACACTTCCCGATGGCGCAATGTGCACGACATCGCCACCCACGTGTTCGACGCAATGCAGGACGGCGTGATGTTCAGCACTTGTACACACTGCGCGCCCACCATGACGCCGGACAGATCCAAGTACTGCGTTATTCGCGCCTTCTGTTCCGCCGCTCGTGAAAACAATCTCGCCGGGACGACAGCCAATCAGATCCGCAATCTGGTCGCGTGCTTCGTCGATAATTTTGCGCGCTTGGCGTGCAAAACGATGCGAGCCGGACGGATTTGCAAAATTCTCGTCACCAAAACTTTCCATCGCGCGCTTGGCTTCTGGACGTAACGGCGACGTCGCAGCATGATCGAGATAGACGTATCTCATAGATGATGCTGCGGTTTCCATATACGTCAGGCTACCGATGTGCCACAGGCGATGTCAGCGTGGTCAAATGTAGGCAATGGCCGACTCAACACATGGAGCACACGGGTTCGAAAGCGACACCGAGAACCTGTTTGGCATTCTTGGCTATGGCACAGACACCTATGGCCAAGCATTTGCCGACGTCTATGACAGTTGGTATCGCGATCTAGGCGACGACGACTTTGTTGCACTGATTGCCTCATCATTGCCGTCACATCCCGTGCGCATTCTTGAACTGGGCGTGGGAACAGGCCGCTTGGTGACGGCACTGCAGGCTCTGCGCCCGGGCATTTCGGACCAGATTGTCGGCATCGATTCATCAACTGCCATGTTGGATCTTGCCAAACACAATCTGCCGACAGAGGTGAACCTGATTCATGGTGATTTCACAGCGTCACTGCCCGATGGGCCATTCGATGCAATCTTTATTGGCTACAACACCTTGTTCAATGTCGCCAACGAAGAGGCACTTCGTGCCTGTTTGAGTCTGGTCGCATCACGTCTGACACCCGATGGTGAATTTTTCGTCGATGTCGTCACCGCACCGCAACAACCAAGCGGCGATCACATCGGCATCCGCTCAATGACAGCGACCGATGTTGTCATCAGCATCAGTCGCCACGATGCCCAGTCCCAGCAGATCAACGGACAATTCGTGCATTTTGTCGATGGTCAACCCCTGCGGCTCCGGCCATGGGCGATTCGGTATTTCTCTCCTTCTCAGCTCGACCAGTGCGCCGCCTCATCGGGGCTTACCCTGGCACGTCGACTCGGCGATGGCCACGGACACCCCTTCGATCCGAGTGGGGCGCGACACATCAGCACCTACACAATTACTCGCCCTTCGTGACCTCTGACATCTCCACCACTTTGTCGATACGGCGACCTATCCTGAAATCATCGTGAGTCAATTACGTCTGAACCTCCTCACGGGCCGATGGGTCACAGTGGTGCCATCTCGAGCCCAGCGCAACACCGACTTTGCCCCGCGCGTACAACAAGTAGAGGGAATCCCCGACAGCGACTGCCCTTTCTGTCCAGGTAGCAGTCGACCCGATGAACTTCTCTACGAAACACGCGACAACAACGACCAATGGACAATGCGTGTGGTCACCAATCGCTATCCCGCATTCGAAGGCGACGAATCACTCGCGGTTCGCAATCTTGGTCCTGTCCATGTCATGGCCGAAGCAAGTGGCACCCACGAGGTTTTCGTGTTCTCACCAGATCACAGCATGCGACTTGACATGTTCTCTGATGAAAAAATCGCCGAGTTGATGTCGGCGTTGAAGAGTCGCTTCATTGCTCACGCGAACACACCCAATATTCGCTACACACAAGCAATCGTGAATCATGGTCGCGAAGCAGGTGCATCGCTTTCGCATCCACACGGACAACTTCTTGGTCTTCCGTTTGTTCCCGGCGAAATCTTGGAAGAAGAAAAAGCCTTCGAACGCTTCAAAGGTGGATGCATCGTGTGCACAACCATTGAAGCCGAATCACACAGCGAACGTTTTGTTCTCGACAACGAGCACGTCTCGGTGGTGTGCCCCTTCTGGAGTTCAAGTCCGTACGAATTGTTGTTGATGCCAAAATCCCATCATCGCCATCTCACAAGTTCCACCGATGAAGAACTGACAGGCATGGGAATTGCGATTCGTGATGCGCTTGCACATCTGGTGCGCACCTTGGGTGACATCGCATTCAACTTGGTGTTCCACACAGCGCCCGCACACCACGAAGGCATGTACCACTGGCATGTGCATCTCTGGCCGAAGTTGACAACTGCTGCAGGTTTTGAACGCGGTACTGGCGTGATGATCAACATCGTCTCGCCAGAAGATGCAGCACAACACCTTCGCCAAGTTGCCGTCGAGGCCTAATTGTGAGTCGCATTCAAGTCTCGATTGATATTGCTGCTCCTCTTCAGCGCGTCTGGCAAGAGGTGGAACCCGTTGAACGCCACATTGACTGGATGGCAGATGCGGTGGCTATTCGTTTTCAGACTGAACAAACCCGCGGAGTGGGAACAAAGTTTTTCTGCGACACAAAAGTTGGCCCTATCAAATTGGTTGACGAGATGACAATCACCGCATGGGAACCAGAAAAAGCGATGGGCGTGACGCACACAGGTGTCGTCACTGGAACCGGTGAATTCACATTGACTGCTCTGTCTGCTACATCCACGCGATTCACATGGACGGAGTCTTTGGTCTTCCCATGGTGGCTAGGTGGCCCGCTAGGTGCTTTGGTCGGTGGGCAAATCGTGATGAAAGCAATCTGGCGTCGCAATCTTCGCGAACTGAAAAAAATCATCGAGAGCGCGTAACGGCGCCTACACCACTGCACGCAGAAGTGCCGTGGTGCCCACTCCTAAAAAAATCACAACAGCCAACGGCAATTTGCGCCACGTCGCCACAACAGCAACCGCAACACCTGCAAAACGAGCATCAATCACAATTTCTTGTCCTGTTGTGAAGGTGTCCTTGGTAATTAACCCGGCCAGTAGTGCAGCGGGAATCAACATCACGGTTCGCTCCAACACGTGAGGCATCGCGCGTTGTCCGACAATGACCGCGCCGAACAACTTCAAAAAATAGGCACTTGCTGCTAACAACAGAATCAATGTCCAACTCATGGCGCACCATCTGTGTCTGTCAGTGATGGTGCTGGCTCAATAGTCGGCGACAGACCGAACAACATTCCCAATGCGGCAACCAAAATGGGAAGCCCCACGGGCAGAAAAGGTGCCAACACAACTGTGGCGATACCACCAAAAATTGCCGCGCGTCGACCCTGTGGGGTGCGGACATGAGGCGCCAACATTGCGATGAACAACACCGGAAACGCCGCATCAAGTCCAAAATCATTCGGATCGATGTTTGTCCCGATAAGTGCACCAAGAAAAGTTCCCGCACACC
>JBEDHS010000045.1:0-4132 GCA_041173945.1 Actinomycetota bacterium | reverse complement strand
CGGGCAACAATGCACGCTCAGCGAGAGCACCGTGGCCAATTTCGCGACGCTTCGGTGTTCCCACGCGACCTGTTTCACCATTTGCCCATGGGGCCATGTTGTAGTGGTGGATATAGCGCTTTTCATTGTCTGGACCCAATGTGTCCAACATCTGATTCATACGTGGCATCGCCAAGGTGCACACGTTCAATACTTGAGTCTCTCCACGCTGAAACAGGCCTGTGCCGTGAGCTGCAGGAAGGATCCCGACTTCAGACGACAATGGACGCAAATCGCGTGGTCCACGTCCGTCAATGCGAATTCCCTCTTCAACAACACGCTTGCGAACCAATTTCTTGGTCAAGCTGCGCACTGCTTCCTTGACGGCTTTTTCATGACCGGCGAATCGTCCACCTTCACCACACAATTCAGCAACTGTTTCGTCAGCTGCTGCATCGGTTGCGGCGTTGCGATCAGCTTTCAATGCAATGGTGATTGCGTGAGCCAATTTTGGCGTTGCAGTCGCCTCGACGGCAGCAAAAATCTCATCGGTGTAGTCCAACACTGGGGTGTACTCGAGCGGCGTAATTGGTCCACGTGTTGCAATCACGCTCGCCACCAATTGACGCTGCAAACCAATCGATTCCTTGATCCACTTCTTCGAAGCTTCCAAGCCATCAGCAATTACCTGCTCGGACACTTTTGGAGCACCATCTGCGTAGTACTCGAAAGACTTCTCTGTGCCGCCAGCTTCCACCATCATGATGGCGACATCGCCATTGTCCAATTCGCGACCAGCGACAACGATTTCAAATGTTCCGTTGTTGCCTTCAGCGTAGGTGGGGTGCGGGACCCATTCACCGTCTTGTGAATAGGCCATGCGAACTGCACCAATTGGGCCTTCAAATGGAATTCCACTGACCATCAACGCAGCAGACGACGCATTGATCGCCACAACGTCATGTGGGTTTTCCATATCGACACCAACAACGGTGATAACGATTTGCGTCTCGTTGCGGTATCCATCCGGAAATGCAGGACGCAATGGGCGGTCAATCAAACGACACGTCAAGATTGCTTGTTCTGATGGGCGTCCTTCTCGACGAAAGAATGCGCCAGGAATTTTTCCTGCAGCATATGCACGCTCTTCAACATCCACTGTGAGCGGAAAGAAATCAATTCCGTCACGAACACCTCGAGCGGCGTTTGCGGTGGCAAGCACTGTTGTGCCATCAATCGATGCAAGAACTGCACCTTGCGATTGAGTAGCAAGTTTTCCAGTCTCAAAAGACATGGTTTTATCGGAACCCGAGATGGGTGCCGAAACACGAATGGCGTCAGCCATGGGATCTCCCTTTGTTATGTGATGTCTTCTTCACCTACAAAACGCCGGTTCCCAGTCGGCAACCCCGCCCCATGGCGCGGAATCATCGACTGACAACCGACAACAAAAATAAAGGTGTCGGTGAGAAGACTGTTGTTTAACGGCGAAGGCCGAGCTTTGCCACAAGTTCGCGGTAGCGAGCAATGTCGCGATCGCGGACATAGTCGAGCATGCGGCGACGACGACCCACCAACATCAACAAGCCACGACGGCTGTGGTGATCTTTGGGGTGAGTCTTCAAGTGATCGGTGAGGTGGTTGATGCGATCGGTAAGGAGCGCAATCTGCACATCGGGTGATCCGGTGTCGGTACCGTGCTGACGGTATGTGGCAATGGTGTCGTTCTTCGACATGATTGAGCCTCTATTCCTTCTGTGAGAGAGGGCGTCACGGCCAACTTTTGACCGTGACATCACGCACCAGCCGGAGCCAATGCGGACCCCACTAGGTTACGAGGTTGTCCACAGCCCCTACAACCCCTTCTGGTTGTTTCATCGGGCAGTAGCCTCGGCGGAGTGTTCACGGGAATTGTTGAGGAAAAAGGACTCGTTCGGGCCATAGATGGCCCTCGATTGACCATAACTGCTTCAACCGTGCTCTCAGACTCTGGAATCGGAGCCTCCATCGCGGTCAACGGGTGCTGTTTGACGGTGGTGGAAAAAGGCGACAACTGGTGGACCGCAGATGTCTCAGATGAAACATACGCACGTACAAACCTCGGAAGACTTCGCCCCGGCGACCCTGTCAATCTCGAACGCCCGATGGTGGCAAACGGCCGGTTCGGTGGACACATCGTTTTGGGTCATGTTGATGCTGTCGGCGAAATTGTTCAACCCGTACCTCACCTTGTAGTGCGCATCCCCAAAGAGCTGATGAAATATGTGGTCGAAAAAGGAAGCTGCACCGTCGACGGAATCAGTCTCACCGTGTTTAATCTCACTCACGACACATTCGAAGTCGCAGTCATCCCCCATACTGCCGATGTCACCACACTTGGTCATCGCGCGATTGGCGATGCCGTCAACATCGAAATAGACGTTCTTGCAAAACATGTTGAGCGACTGTTGCACGTGGAGAATTGACATGGCCGATTTGTCTGAACTTCGCACGCGAATCGATGAAATAGATGCAGCGATTGTGCGACTGCTTGCTGATCGCATGCAGGTATGTCGCGATGTTGCCGAGATTAAAGAGCACACAGGAGCCGCAGTTATCCAACCTCAACGTGTTCGCGATGTTCTTGCAACACGTCGCCAATGGGCAATCGATGAACGAGTCGATCCTGATTTCGCCGAACAACTTTTTCGAATTCTGCTCTCTGAGACTCACCGTATTGAAGTTGCCGAATCCCGCGATGAACCCGCGCCGGTGAAACACGCGGGGAACTCGGAACGAAGTGAGCTCGACACTGTTGCGTGTCGTATTGACCATGTGGTGGTTGCTGTTGCAGACCTGAAATCTGCAACGCAGTTTTTCGTCGACATGGGTTTTCGCACCACACCCACCGATGATGCTCATGTCATCAACGCTGAAGCGGGTGGTGTAATGGTGGTGTTGGTGGGCCCTGATCACAATGCAGGCGTTCACAAACAATTGGCAGAACATGGTTCTGGCGTGCAACACATCGCCATCGAGGTGCTGAATGCCGGTTTCACCCGTGATGCACTCGACAGTGCAGGGGTACCTCGATTAACCGACGTGATTATCGATTCCCATGGCCATGAACAGGTCTTTACCGCTCTCGACCCGGTCACTGGGGTGCAGCTGAGTTTCATTAGCCGCACCGGACACCGTGTTCCTATGGGAAGCCACAACGTGTCGGCAATGTTTGAGGCCATCTCCAACATCGACACAGACCTCTAGACCTTCTACACTTAGGACGTTCGGTCACACAGGCCGCTTGAGGACACTTTCTAACTCGTCCTAGAGCAGTTGACCAGCACTGGCAAAACCCATTCGATTCGGACCACCTGAAAGGTGTTGTTGTGTTACGCCAGTTTTCCGCTGAAGACCTGATGTCGAGCTATCACCTTGACGACTCTTTCATAGATGAACTCGTCGGTTCTCCTGTTGAAGAACTGATGGAGAGTGCGCGAGCAATTCGCGATCGCGCGCACGGAACCCGCATCACCTATTCGCCCAAAGTCTTCATTCCGCTCACGATGTTGTGCCGTGACAAGTGCGGCTACTGCACATTTGCCCAACCTCCAGCTCGTTTGGAAAAGCCCTATCTCCTCCCCGACGACGTGTTGGCCATCGCCCGACAAGGTGCTCGCAACGGGTGCCACGAGGCTTTGTTCACTCTGGGAGAAAGACCCGAACTGCGTTATGAGATTGCTGCGACATGGTTGAAAGAGCATGGCTATGACTCCACTGTTCACTACTTGGCCGAGATGGCCGAATTGGTCATTAAAGAAACCGGACTTCTTCCCCATGCCAACGCAGGTGCACTTTTTGCAGATGAACTCTCTCACCTGCGAAAAGTGTCGCCGTCTCAAGGAATGATGCTCGAGTCACTTCGCGATGATCTTGACTGTCATCGTGGGGCGCCCGACAAAGAACCACAGCGACGAATCGACACGTTGTGCACCGCGGGTGAACTACACATTCCGTTTACCTCCGGCATCTTGGTAGGAATCGGTGAAACACGCCGTGATCGAATCGATGCACTGCGCGTGCTTGCCGCGTCACATCTGCGATACGGACACCTCCAAGAAGTCATCGTGCAGAACTTTCTTCCCAAACCAGGAACCGCAATGCACAAAGCACG
>JBEDHS010000044.1:0-4068 GCA_041173945.1 Actinomycetota bacterium | reverse complement strand
CGGGCAATTGGTGGTGTTGCCATTGTTGTCACGTTGGTCGGCGGTTGGATCCGTCAACGAGATGCCATTCGTGAATGGTTCTCCACTGCATCTCAACAAGCAGCGCAAAAATCTTCTTCATCACAAGGAACACCGTCATGACTCGCGAACGTCGCAACAAACCAGAACCTGTACATGTGTATGCCGTCAACATCGACAACGTTGAAAAGCAATACGGTGATGCACCGGCATTGAACCCGTTGTCGCTCACAGTCGACACGGGCGAGCGCATCGCACTGATTGGTCATAACGGCTCGGGCAAAACAACGCTGATGCGTATTGCTGCGGGTTTGTTAGATGCGACAGCGGGCACCGTGTCCATCAACGGACATGCAGCCGGGTCATTACATGCACGCGCTGCTCTCAGTTTCATTGCCGACAACCCAACATTTTATGACGACTTGTCGTTGTGGGAACACCTTGAATATGTCGCACGTCTTCATGGAGTGGACGATTGGGAACAAACCGCAGCAGATCTTCTCGGCCATCTCGGGTTGTATGAACGCGCCGACGATATGCCGACACGTTTTTCGCGCGGGTTGAAACAAAAATCGGCAATCGCGTTGGGCTTTATTCGCCCCTTCGAGGTGTTGTTGGTCGATGAGCCGTTTGTCGGTCTCGATGCCTCCGGCAAAGAAGCCCTCCTCGAGTTGCTACAGGGGGCCACAGACAACGGGGCAACTGTGGTGGTCGCCACGCACGAGTTGTCGTTTGTACACACCGTCGGGCGCATTGTGGCGCTACGCGATGGTGCCCTGGTGTATGACGGCGCCACCGACGGTATCGATGTCGATCGCTTGGTGCGCACCGAAGACCCCGCAGGTGAGCATGACGGAGAAGCCCACTAGGCTTTGTTTATGTTCACCTACGACGTCGTTTCCGAATCGGTTCGCAACCCGCATGAGTTAGCTGCAGAACTCACTCGTCGCTCTCGCGAAGGCTGGGAAGTGGTGCAAATTACTTTCGACGGCGGGTCATGGTTTCATGCATTCATTCGTCATTCAGGCAGCGTCGGAGTCGCTCCTCATCCCGGCATGAAGGCTGACGACATTGCCGTCGCAGGACCTCTTGGCGACACAGCAACCGAATCTGCACCAACATCGTCGCCAGCAGCGACAGCACCGTCAGCGACTGCGACAGCGGGTGCACCGACAGTTCCTGCCAACTGGTATCCCGATCCTTCTAAGCGATACGAATTGCGGTACTGGAATGGCACCGCATGGACTGAACATGTCGCCACCGGTGGCGTGCAGTCTGTTGATCCGCCACGGGCATAACAATGCAAGCCGTTTCCATCGGCCACGCGGGAATCCTTATTCGCACACGTGGCATCACCATTGTGTGCGATCCATGGTTTGTGCCTGCGTTTTTCGGATCGTGGTTTGTGTTTCCACGAAACGATCAATTGTCTCCGGAGTTAATGGAAGAAATTTGTCATCCCGATTTTTTGTATGTCTCTCATCTCCATGGTGATCATTTCGACGCATCGTTTCTGCGCGACCACATGGACAAGAACACCACCGTGTTATTGCCCGACTATCCGACGCGCGAACTAGAACGCGAATTCAACAAACTCGGTTTCAAGAAATTCGAACGCACCATTAACGCCACCGAACGCGAAATTGCACCTGGTGTCAAGATTGCTATTCACATCGAATCATCCATTACCGATGGCCCCGGTGGCGATAGTGCCATTGTTGTGTCCGATGGCGAAGCGCGCCTCGTCAACCAGAACGATTGCCGCACGCAAGATTTAGACGAGCTCGCTAAATACGGACATGTCGATCTGCACTGGCTGCAATTCTCTGGCGCCATTTGGTATCCGATGGTGTATGAGATGGATGCAGCAGAAAAAGCTCAACTTGCACGCGACAAAGTCGACAGCCAATTCACGCGTGCACTGCGTTACGTCGAAGCGTTAAATGCAACAACGGTGGTGCCCTCTGCGGGTCCACCATGTTTTTTAGATGAAGAATTGTTTGGTTTGAACGTTGTTGATGGATCAGAAATCAGCATCTTCCCCGACCAGACCGAGTTTCAGAAACGTCTCGCCGATGCGGGGCGCCTGAACGCGGCCACCACTATTCCTGGCACCACGTTCACCGTGTTGGGCGGTGGAGTCACTGTCGAACAACCAATGTCTGGCGAAGAGATCTCGCGCATCTTCACCCACAAAGGCGAATACTTGCGCCGCTACCAAGCGGATTGGAAACAATGGCTCAGTGATCTGCGCGCATCGTGGGCATCGCCAGAGACCGACATTGTTGCAATGTTGAAATTGTGGTGGGAACCGCTGATGGCGATGGCGCCGACGGTGCGCCACGGCATCGCAGGGAACTGTCTCATCAACGCGGGCGATTTGCCGATTTTCGTGAACTTCTTCGATGGCACCGTGGAACACCATGCAGGGCAGCCCTATTCATATCGGTTCGATATCGCCCGTGATCTGGTGGAACACGTCGTCACAACGCGTGCAGTCGATTGGAGCAATTCATTGTTCCTCTCGTGTCGCTTCACCGCATGGCGCGAAGGTTCCTATAACGAATACCTCTACAACTTTTTGAAGTCGTTGTCGGTGGAGCGAATGAACCGCACCGAAGCCGAAGCAAAACAGAAACTGTCGGGCGTGCCATCAGATGAATCCGATATTGAAATTGGCGACTATGTGGTGCAGCGTCGTTGCCCGCACCGCAATGCAGATCTTTCTGTGTTTGGCGAAATTGACGGCAACAACTTGGTCTGCACACTGCACGGTTGGAAGTTCGATTTAGAAACGGGTCAGTGTCGTAACGCAGCGGAGAAAGCAATTCGCATCAAGAAGCGTTCGTAATTTCTCGTACACTTACCGTTGACGAGTCCAAACAGGGAAACCTGAAACACCGTTGGAATAAATGGGAGTGGTGCAACAGCACCACTCCCATTTACATTCTCCACGTACACTTACCGATGACGAAGACAGGCAGAGAAATCTGCGTTTACCGCTGTAGAGAAATGGGTAGCGCGAATGCGTTGCCCATTTCTCATTTCCACCACTAGTTGCTCCGGTACATATCCGCACCGAGGCCACGATGGTGTAATGGCAGCACGCTGAGTTCGTCACTTCAGCGGTGCCGGTTCGATTCCGGCTTGTGGCTCTCACAAAACAAAAGATGAACAGATGCTCGTGCGTCGCGTTCTCACCAACACTGACGACGTTGGGACACATCAAGTAGTCAGGGCCGACGGAATTACCCGTCGGCCCTGTTGTGTATACACTTATCTTCGACGAACTCAGCCAGGGAAACCTGTAACACACCTCTGAAGTGAAAAAGAGCGGCACACACGTGTCGCTCTTTTTCTTTGCTCTAGTACAACGCCACAGCTAGTACATTCGTGCGCCGTCGATCGGCATCGGCAACTCGCACCACACCGTCAACGAATACTTCACGCCACTACGCAACGAACGACTCTCATGTGGATGAGTCACAAGACTTGGCCACACAATCACATCACCCACCGGAACGTTCTCATTCGTGAATTCCTGGCGGGGAAACACCAACTCTGCGCCGTCGTAGTCATCATTCAATTTGATACTTGCGCTCACCTGAGCGATGTCATGATGCATGCGTAATTCTTCTTGTTCACCCATCGCATACCGGATGACGAACACGTCTCGCAGCCCGTGGTAGTCCACATATGGCCACCACTGACGAATCGCTGGCCACATGCGTGCCCCAATGTCGTTCTCCACCGCTTCAAACAACCGCGGTGAAATTGCAGCAAGCGACACTTCATACCCAGGAACCGGATCATCACTGTGGTGGCCAAAGCCGCCCGCTGCTTCAGCAGCACGAATAACCGTCGCGCAAAATTCAGGAGTCCAAAATGGCATCTGCACGATCTCTGGTGCCACCAACTCGGCTGACCCATCGCGGCGTGCGCCTTCATATCCCAAGATTGCTTCCAGATTTCCCATTCCTCAATGGTGTCACTAATGCGTAACGAAACCAAGGCTTCTCGATGGTGCACCCGTTACCCACCCCGTACACT
>JBEDHS010000043.1:0-5961 GCA_041173945.1 Actinomycetota bacterium | reverse complement strand
GTCTTAAGGGTGAACATCGATTGTTGCACAACAATTCCCAAAAGAGACGGAACACATCATTTGATATGTCACACAAAATGCGAATGTGGCATTGTGCATCAACACGTGTGACGCACAATGCCACAAACTAATGAGTTATTTATTTATGAAGCGAGGAATGCTGCAACATCAATTGATGGTGGAACAATCACTGCGTCAATAACGTGGATAACACCGTTTGATGCTTCAACATCGGTGGTCACAACATTTGCATCGTTGACCTTGACACCGCCGTCTGTTGTCACGGTGATGTTTTCACCTTGTACCGATGCAACGTCACCAGCGGTCACATCTGCTGCCATCACTTCTCCTGCCACTACGTGATAGGTCAAGATTGCAACAAGCACATCCTTATTTTCGGGCAACAGAAGTTTGTCCACCAAACCTGCAGGCAACGCTTCAAAGGCAGCGTTGGTTGGCGCGAACACTGTGAATGGGCCATCGCCCTGAAGTGTCTCTACGAGGTCAGCGGCGCCGAGTGCGGTGACCAGTGTGCTGAAGTCATCGTTTGCCGATGCCACGTCAACAATGGTGCCCGCTTCTGCTGCGGGTGCCGAGGTCTCGGTTGTATCGGATGTTGAATCGTCAGACCCACATGCCGCAAACAACATCACCGATGCTGCAGCCATTGCTGCAATCTTCTTCTTCATGATTTTCTCCTTGGGGGGTAGGACACGCACGTGTCTCTCAATTAAACAGAGAGTGTCTCACAGGTATTCCTAAAGTTGTCAGCACATCCGTCCCTGCATTGGACACAACAAGTTCATTTGTGATGCTTCTGACTGCCAGACTGAGAACATGACCTTGCAGGCGCCGACTGTGCTCGCCCATCTAACAAACACACACAGCAGTGTCGTGATCGCTGAACATGGAGGGTCTCCGTATGTCTCCTACATCGGTACACCGCTTTCGACGTCGACAATTGACACCTATTTATTTCAGCGAGGTGTTCTTGGTGGTGGACTTGACGTCGAGATCTATCCATGGCTACTTCCTGAACCTGCACGAGGTTGGATGGGTCGACCGGGAATTCAATTACGCAACGCAACAGGTGCGCCTGCACTCACCTCTTTTCAGATCAACGACGTACTCATTGACAACAATCTTGTGACAATTGTCCTGAATGACACTGCACTTCATCTCAACATTGAACTTTCACTCAATCTCACAGACCACGGACCACTTCTCGCTCATGCGATAGTCACCAACAACAGCTCTGACGTTGTGCAGCTTGATGCTTTACGAATCACCATCCCCGTCTCTGCACAATGCAGCGAAGTTCTCACTCTGGGTGGACGACATGCGATGGAAGCTGTTGAGCATCGTCACATGTGGCATCGTTCCGGACTGGCGTTCGAAAATCGCACAGGGCGAACATCTCACGAGCAACTCGGTGTCGTATTCACGGGCTCGGAAAACTTTTCCGAACAACACGGTGAAGTGTTTGGGCTACATCTTGCATGGAGTGGTAACTACGAAATTTTTTGTGATTCACTCACAGAATCACTACGGACTGTCTCGTGTGCCGAACTACTCAATCCCGGAGAAGTGTCACTGGCTCCGGGAGACCGGTATCAATCGCCCCAAATTGTGGTGGCGTACTCATCAACCGGCATTAATTCGGTCTCACAACAGTTTCACCAATATCTTCGCTCAACGTATTCACCCCATCTGTCGCGTCCTGTCATTGTCAACACATGGGAAGCGGTGTATTTCAATCACAACGTCGACACCTTAAAAAATCTCGCAACACGAGCTGCACGCGTCGGTGCTGAACGTTTTGTGTTGGACGATGGATGGTTTCACAATCGACGAAACGACACTGCTGGCTTGGGCGACTGGTGGGTGGATGAATCTGTGTGGCCCGAAGGTTTGGAACCACTGATCAGCCATGTTCGCGCACTGGGGATGGAGTTCGGATTGTGGTGGGAACCAGAGATGGTGAACCCTGACAGCACGTTATTCCGCCAACATCCTGAATGGGCTCTCAAAGGAAGTGACCAAGACCCGATTCTTGGACGACATCAACTCGTTTTGGATATGTCGCGTGCTGATGTACGCGACTACTTGTTCTCACACATGAGTCAGTTATTGCGGTCATACAACATCTCCTACATCAAGTGGGATCACAACAGACCACTGGTCGGTGGCATTGCTCATCAACACACACTTGGTGTCTATGAATTATTCGAACGACTCACACGTGAGTTTCCCGAGGTGCAGTTTGAATCGTGTGCCTCTGGTGGAGGTCGAATCGACATGGGCATTGCGCGATATGTTCACCGTTTTTGGACGAGCGACTCCATTGATGCCCTTGATCGTTTACAGATTCAAAAAGGCGTCTCGAAATTGGTTCCACTAGAGATGATGGGAAGCCACATCGGCTCACCCACCTGCCACACCACCGGGCGAAAGCATGCACTTTCATTTCGCACCGCAACAGCGATGTTTGGGTGGCTCGGGATTGAATGGAATCTGTTGTCACTCACCGATACAGAGACACAGAATCTGACCAATGCAATCTCGACATATAAAAAATTCAGAACTCTTTTGCACTCGGGCAACTATGTCCGATGGGATCATCCAGATACATCAATGCACATCCACGGCGTCATGGCTCACGACGCCTCGCAGGCAGTGGTTTCGGTGTCGCGATTACACAACACCGAATCACATCGCACACACCCGCTCCACATTCGTGGGCTGTGCGCTGAATACATCTACCGAGTGGAACGGGTAGAGATGGGAACACCTCGTTTTGCACTCCATCGTGAACTTCCCCAGTGGGTCACACAAGGGGTCAGCGCTACTGGAGAACAATTGGAAAAGATTGGTCTGACACTTCCCCCTTTGCTGCCCGAGTCGACAATGGTTGTCACCATTACACAAGATCAGCCATGACTCGAGAACAACGTCGCGATCCACACCTCGACACAGTCGTACACATTGTCGCCGATCGCCAACACAGACCGAATCTGCCCAACACCGATTGTCCGTTTTGTGTGGGAGGACGAGAGGCTCCCGAACCCTACGAGGTGCGTGCGTTTCCCAACCGTTGGCCCGCGCTCAATGAGGGATACTGCGAAGTGGTGCTGTACACACCCGAACACGATGCGACATTTGCCTCCCTCGGTGCAGCGGGCATTCGTCGAGTCATCGATCTGTGGGCGGAGCGCACCGTCGCACTACGTCAATTACCCGATGGTGAACATGTCATCGTGTTCGAAAATCGTGGTGCAGAAATCGGCGCAACGATCTCTCATCCTCACGGGCAGATCTACGCCTTCGATCACGTTCCACAACGTCCCGCTCGTCAACTTCGCTCTCGTTGGACTCCCGAAGCCAACTCTGGCGACCGCGAAATTCTTGTTCGCGATGGTTGGAAAGTATGGGCCGAATACGCCTCGGTGCATCCTGTGTCGTTACGCATTGCTCCACTGAGCCAGTACCCCGACATTCCCTCGCTTGACAACAACCAACGCGACTGTTTTGCACGTGTACTTGCCGATGTCTTTGCGGCGTTAGAAACACTGTTCGATGAGCCATTGCCGTACATGATGTGGATGAACCAATCACCACGAACAACACACGACTGGCCACAAGCGTGGCTCAATTGCGAAATTGTTTCACCATGGCGTGCAACAGGTGTGCCTCGCTACATCGCGGCAGTAGAAATCGCTAGTGAGGAATACTTCAATCCAGTCGACCCCGCCCAGGTTGCACGGCGAATGCGAGAGGCATTGCCCACGTGATTGTGCGTTCACCGGGACGAGTCAATCTCATTGGCGACCACACCGACTACACAGGTGGGCTCGTATTTCCGATGGCGATCGACCGTTACACAACAATCACCTACACACACGACACAGATGTCATCTCGTTGACATCACACGCCGAACCTGGCGTCGTCGAATTTTCCATCGATGACCCCTTTGATCAAACGACTCAGCCCGCATGGGGTCGCTATGTTCGTGCGGTCGCTTCGCTTCTTCCCGACGCACATCCGATCGCGGGCGTTATCGATACAACAATTCCTGTTGGTGCAGGATTGTCATCGAGTGCTTCATTAGAGATTGCAATTGCGCTTGCTCTTGGTGCCAATTTAAATTCGACAGACTTGGCGTTGTTAACCCAACGTGCCGAGCAACGTGCCACAGGTGTTCCCACCGGAATTATGGACCAATTGTGTATCGCGAGTGCGCGTTCGAACTATGGAACGATGATCGACTGTCATAGCCTTCATGTCACCCACATCCCGGTTCCCGACGACATCAAAATTGTGGTGCAGTTCATTACTCACCGCACACTTGTCGGTTCTGAATACAGCGATCGTGTCACCGAATGTTCTCGTGCTGAAGAAGAAATTGGACCACTCCGGCTCGCTAATAGTGACATGGTGGAAACGATTCGTGATCCACTTCTCCGACAACGCGCTCGTCATGTGGTTTCAGAAAATGAACGTGTACAGCAATTCACCACAGCTCTGTCGAAGGGAAACTACACCGCAGCAGGACGTTTAATGGTTGGTAGCCATCTCAGCCTTGCACGAGATTTTGCGACCTCAACACCGCAGATGGACCAAGCAGTACAAGCAGCAGTTAATACTCCTGGGGTCTTTGGTGCACGCATGACCGGCGGAGGCTTTGGTGGCTGCATTGTGGCTCTCTGCGAACCGACGTGTTCTCTAGAGGGTTGGGTTGTGAGGCCATCCGATTGTGCTCATCGCGTCGAACCAGAAACCACATAAGCAAACCGATACGTACCGGGCGAGATGTGATACTTCTCTAAGGTGTCGGGGCCACAACTTGCTGTGCCCAGACCGCGGTGCGCAATGTCGAGGTGAATCACCAGATTCTTGTGACGCGTCAATTCAGTGCGGTCTCGTGCCGCAAAAAGATCGTGAGCACGGTATCTCGTTGCAGACATATGCAAGTGACACCGATCGGCTTCGATGCGCACCACCTCACCGGTTTTTGGATCACAACATTCCAGCCATCGACAGTCGGTTCGTAAACCAAACTCCTGCGGCATCAAATACGGCAAATCGTCGGGGCTTTGTTCGTACACGCCCACCATCGCCGACAACTTGCGATCGGGGTAATTCTCGTGTGGTCCGCGTCCGTACCATCGCAGTTGACTAAATCGTGCAGGTATTTCAAAAGTGGCTCCGATACGCGGAATGTCAGAGAGGTGTTCGGGAACCTGAACGACATGGTCGTATCTCGATGCACCGTTCACAAGTTCGGTCACAGTGGTGGTGCTCGACACCACATCTGCACCGTCAGTGGCGATTCCCATCGCTAGCCACCGCTCCAATGATCGGCCAAAGTTTGCCCACAAATGCGGCATCATCTTGAAACCATCGTTGTCCGTCGCAGCTCTCCATAGCGTCACACGTGGCGTCACCGCAACTGGGGGTGCACCAGATCCTGTACTGCGTTGGCGTGCGGGAGATGCGACACGAAGAACAACTTGATCCCACGCAACAACATGATTCTTCGATGCCCACGAAGTTGGCTTGTTCAACCTCCACTCAATATTGAAAAACACCTCGGTCGCCGATTGTGGGGGTCGCACCGGCAAAGACAACAACGCTGCTGAATCGGGCGCGATGACAGGAACTTTCAATTCCCCTGTTTTGGCCACGACTCCATCGACAATCATCGTCCAAACAGCCCGCACGTTATCGAGGGCCGAGAACCACTGACGATTCTCCACTTTCAATTTCTTTTGCCCGTTCTTGTTCAACAGCGTGACGCGAATGGGACGATGTACCCACGCCACTTCTCTCATCGCCGGATGCGGCGTCATGTCCGCATGCAACAAACCGTCGGCAACAAAATTGCCGTCATTGGGCTCATCGCCGAACTGGCCACCGTATGCAAATCGAACCTTGCCGTCTTCGGTGCGCTGGGTAATGCC
>JBEDHS010000042.1:0-4258 GCA_041173945.1 Actinomycetota bacterium | reverse complement strand
GGTGGGTAGGGGTCAGCGAGCCAGCGCCGAAGAGCGCGATGGGCGAGCGGGAGGGGGGCTACGGCCAGAGCTTTGGCGTCGGTGGGATCGATCGCAAGAGCTAGTTCATTCAACAAGTCATCATCGGCGCGTAATACGTCGGCTGTGCGCACGAGCAGTGGCACCACATCGCGTTGCGAGAGATCATTCATTGCAGGGATCAGTTCATGGCGCACGCGATTACGCAGAAAACGCGCATCGGTGTTTGTCTCGTCGTCGACAACAGCAATGTTTAATGCAGCGCATAATGCATGAGTCTCGTGACGGCGAATGTGCAGCAGTGGTCGCGCAGTTGTCGGACGCATGGCAGAGAGCCCCGTTGCCGCCGCGCCGCGTAGCAAATTAATGAGGACCGTTTCTGCTTGATCGTCTGCGGTGTGTCCCGTCATCGTGTTGGGCGGAAACACCTCGTATCGGGCAGCACGGGCGCGTGCTTCAAGGTTTGGTCCATCGGCAACAGCGAGGTGGTGAATTTCGATGGGAATATGGCGCGCGTCCGCGACGGGGCGAATGACATCGATATCGCTAGCTGACGTGGGGCGAAGGCCGTGGTCGACATGAATGGCTGTGACGTGTAGTCCTGCAGCATGGGCAAGAACCATCAGCGCCATCGAATCGGCTCCACCGGAGACAGCACAAAACACGTTCGAAGAAGATTCAGGAAATGTGCAACGAGGAAGCAACTCGTTGAGCATTGAGGATGGGGTGTCCGACAAGGGGTTCACCCGAAGCGAAGATTATTTCTTCTGTTGAGCTTGACGCTGACGACGATTGGGATAGCGGGTGGAACTGACTTTGATGTAGTACCCCACGATTCCCTGGATGACTGCTCCAACACCAGCAATCAAAAGAACCAGTCCGAGCCAGTAGTGCCAAACGTATGCCGCAATCATGGAACTAAGCGTAGCCAGCAAGAAGCCACCAGAGAGGGTTGACGTCTCTAGGCGTTGGTGTCTTGGCCGAGAATTTCATCGCCAAAACAGCCTTTAAGACGGTCCAAAAACCCTTCAGGAAGTTCGTCCTTTTGCGCTTTTGTGCGGATTGCGGCACGTAATTCGGCGTGGAATTCAAATGCTCCTTGGCAGTCGCTGCAAATTTTCAGATGCGAGAGGATTTGCTCTGAACGGTCTTTAGGGAGCTCAGAGTCAAGGAAGCGCTCAAGCTCTTTGAGTGTTTCTTGGCAGTCAGCCATGGTGATTATTCCTGAGGTTCTAAAAGAGACTCATTGACGAGTCCGCGATCTTTGGCGTAGTCGTACAACATCTTTTGCATCGCTTTTCTTCCCCGATGGAGCCGAGACATCACCGTGCCAATGGGCACATCCAGGATTTCGGCTATTTCCTTATAGGAAAAGCCCTCGACATCGCTCATGAGGAGCGGAATCCGGAATCCATCGGGGAGCTCTTCAATGGCATTTTTGACCTCTTCGTCAGTGAAGAGCTCGAGCATCTGGTCTTCGGCGGACTGGTTGATCTTGGACTGATCAAATGCGCCGAGTCGTTTGAAGAGAAACAATTCTTCGACTTCGTCCAACTCTGTTTCAAGTGGCTTGCGAAGTTGGGCATTGTATTTGTTGATGTAGGTGTTCGTCATGATGCGAAATAGCCACGCACGCAGGTTTGTTCCTTGCTGATACGAATCGAATGCACGCCAGGCTTTGATGAACGTTTCTTGCACCAAATCCTCGGCATCTGATCTGTTGCGCGTCATACGAAGCGCGGTAGAGAACAACTGCGGTGCATACTGCATCGCGTCTTCACTAAAAGTCTCTCGCGCCTCCGTCGTTGTCATGTCTTATTTCAGCTGTGTTCGTGATTCTTCAACGACGGAATCAGTTGCTGCGACAAAGCGCTCGAGAAAATCTGCCAATTGCACACGTTCCGCCTTTGAAAAACGGGTCATGATTCCCAGAATGATCTTGCGACGACGCTCTGCAACAACTGTGTGTACATGACGACCTTTGTCCGTCGCCGCAACTTCCACAACACGACCATCGCCTTCATGGTGCACCTTGCATGCCAAGTTGTCCTTGATGAGACGTTGCACCGCACGTGTCGCGGTGCTGGGGTCGATGCGCAAGTGTTCGGCGAGATCACCCATGCGACACGAGTCGACGGTGACTAACAGATCGAGAGCGTCCATCTGACCGGGCTCGACGGTGACGTCATTATTTTCGCATGAGCCGTAGATGGATTGACGAAGAGTGCTGGCCGATGAGCCGCGACGAATCTCGCGCCATGCACGACCGATGCGGCCAACCATTTCTAGGTTTTCTTCATTCGCGGGCAACGTGTCCATAAGAGCTCTTTCACTAGGGTATCCATATGTCGAAGGCCGAGGGTCATCAGTCGCCCCCACAGGTGAAGAACGTCGTTGTTTTATTGTTGGACAGCCTGAATCGACATGAAATAGGTGCATACGGGGGGAAAAATTTCGATACTCCCAATCTTGACCGCTTGTCTAAACGGTCAATCAGGTTCACCAACCATCACACTGGGTCGCTTCCGTGCATTCCTGCTCGACACGATTTGTTGGTGGGCGCGTGGGATTTTCTGTGGCGGCCGTGGGGTTCGATTGAATTGTGGGAAGAACCAATCACAGCATCGCTTCGACGATCTGGAGTGGTGACACAACTGATCACCGATCATCCGCATTTGTTTGAAGTGGGTGGCGAGAACTACCACACCGATTTCACCGCCTGGGAATATGAACGAGGTCATGAAAGTGATCCGTGGAAGACACGACCGGATCCTTCGTGGTTAGGTACTCCCACATTCGGACGTGGACATACTCACTATGACAACTCGCGTGGTTACTTCCGTGGCGAAGAGGATTTTCCTGGCCCGCGCACGATGCAAGCAACTGCACAATGGTTATTGGAAGACGCACCGGTTCATCGTGCCAATGGTGAGCGTTTCTTTTTATTCGTCGATGAATTTGACCCGCACGAACCATTCGACACACCCGAAGAGTGGGCGTCTCGCTATGACGATTCGTGGGAGGGTGCGCACTTAACGTGGCCGCCATATGCAATTGATGCTCTCGCACGTGGAGTAATCACCGAACGAGAGGCCGTGCAAATTCGCGCTCAGTACGGCGGCAAGTTGTCGATGATTGACCACTGGTTAGGCAAAGTACTGGACGCATTGGATGCGACGAATGCGTGGGACGACACTGTCGTGATTGCAACAACAGATCATGGCCATTACTTAGGTGACCACGATGTGTACGGAAGAGACGTATGGGGAAAGCCGGGTGTGCCGGTGTACAAGCCACTAGGACATATTCCATTGATGATTGCGTGGCCCGGTGTTGCACCAACAACATCGGACGTGTTGACGACGTCGACGGATATTCATGCAACAGTTGCCGACATTTTTAATGCAGAGATCAAACACGTATCGCATGGTTCTTCTCTTGCCCCTGTCATTCATGGGGATGCAACATCTGTGCGCGATTGGCTTCTCACCGGTGTGTGGGGACGAGAAGTGCAGTTGGTGACCGAACAATGGCGGTACACAAAAGGGCCATCGGGTGCTAATACACCGCATTCAATGTGGTCGAACAGATGGAGCACGATGCCCATTGCATCCATGCCCGATTACAAAATGCCAATGCCAGATGCGCGAGCAACCTTGGACTTCATGCCCGGCAGTTCTATTCCTGTTATTCGACAACCATTCCGAGATGGAGACATGTTGCCGTTTTGGGCGTATGCGAAACAGTACGAGACGTTGTTGTTTGATCGACAAGAAGATCCCGATGAAACAACGAATCGCATCGGCGATGCAATCTCGCGCGATGCAGAAGAGTTGTTACGCAGCGCTCTACAAGAAGTAGACGCACCGAGCGAACAGTTCGAGCGACTCTCGTTGACTTAGTTTTGCTCTTCGCCGCGGTCGTATGGGCAATGGCGACAAATGTTGCCACAGCAATATCCGCGTCGAGTGAGATACAACGACGTCATCACCACGAGTCCAGAGTCGGGGTCGGTGTAAAAGTCGCGTCCGGCGCGCACAGCCTTATCGTGTTCTGCGCGGGCTTCAGGGGTCACAGCTTTATTGTGGCGCAAGAAGTTTCAAATCCGTTTATGAAGCAATTTTTTTGTTCGTGAAATGAACAACAACCCCTGCAACCAGCAATGCGAGTGCGACAAGTAGTGGCTTCATCTCAAGCTGTGTCGACATTCCGATGGTGGTCACGATTCCCACAGCGGGTA
>JBEDHS010000041.1:0-6436 GCA_041173945.1 Actinomycetota bacterium | reverse complement strand
ATCATGTTCGTCGGATGGGTGGAAAAAGTAGAAGGACGAAAGATTTTCACAAAGGGCACCGCGCACAATGGCGACACGTTGTGTGCCGAAGCAGAAGGTCTGTTCTTGTCGATGCCGACAGAACTAATGGATCGCCTGCGCAAGGGGCGAGACCTAAAGAATTAGTGACGTGGAGAACTCACAGCTCGGGCAATGACGTGAAGTAACTCTTCCCCGTGACGACGGACAAACATCGGATCAGTGAGTTGTTCAAGCTCATTCATGGTCTGTGGGGAAGTCTTGACGATGTCTTTCATTTGCCGTGGAGACAAGACGAGATCAGGATCAACTCGCGATTGTTGTGCTTTGTGTTGACGCCAGGCGTGAATCTCCGTCTCTAAAGGATTTTTTTGAACAGTTGTGCGTCGTCGTTCGCGAAACTCTGGAGGAGGCGGGTCGCTGGTGGGAATTGTGGTCATCAACGTCGGAAGAAATGGCGACGGGCCAGACGACTTTCCTTGACGCTGGTCTGTCCATGAGATGGTGAGACGGTTGGCCGCTCGAGTGAAGGCGACATAGGCGAGACGTGCTTCCTCGGCGCGCGCTTCTGGCCCACGTGCACTGCGATGTGGTAACAAACCTTTCTCGCAACCCGCCACGATGACGTGAGACCATTCTCTGCCTTTGGCCGCATGAAAGGTCAAGATTTCGACACCATCGGTGTCGCTGATGTCGGCAGAGGTGGCAAGCCACGATCCGAATGTTCGCCCATTAACCGAGCCCATTCGATTCTCGTCGAGAAACTGTCTGACCAACAGTGCGACGTGATAGTCGCTGTCATCGGGGGAATATTCGCCAGAATCCAAAATGTCCGATGACCACACAGACAAACCTTCTCGTCCTGTCAGTTCTGTTGCGAGCGCGACAGCGCGCGCCCAATCGCCACCTCGACGCGATGAACGAATTGGTATGCCGGCCTCAACACAGGCGTGGCGAACCTGGTCGACGATGGCGTTTGTTCGACATAGGACCGCGATGTTGTTCATCGATTCAGAAATTGCCGTCTGCGTTATTGTGCGCACAATATGTTGCTGTTCGTGTTGATCGGTGGGGAATCGCCGTAAATCAACAGGAACACCAGGGGAGCGCCGCGAGTATGCATCTGCATGTTGGCCTTGTTGAGTCAACGTATCGACGGCGAATTGAACAATGTCAGGAGTGCATCGGTAATTGGACGACAACGTCACAACATGTGCGGGAGCATCTATCCCGGGAAGTTCATCGAACAATGATTTGTCTGCACCGTTGAATCCATAAATTGCCTGATTCGGATCACCCACGAGAAAGACATCGGGGTGTGTGCCAAGAAGTACTTTGAGAAATTCAAATTGCAGCGGGTTCATGTCTTGTGCTTCATCAACAGAGACATGCCGAAACTGAAATGCCAGAGATTCAGCAAAACGCGGGTCGCGCGCTGCTTCATGGACGACGAAGGTGAGAAAGTCATTCAGATCGACGACACCACGTTTTTTCTTTGTGCGTTCATATGTCTCGAAGACTTCAACAAATCTCGCTGCACCAAGAGGAATTTTGATGCCACGTCGTGACATTTCCTCGACCGCTACTGACGGCGGCAACATGTGAGAATGCGTCCAGTCAATGGCAGCGAGCACCTCATTCAGTCCGCCTTTCTGAGCGTCGCTGCCCATGCATGTCGACAGCACCGATGTGCGATTGTTGATGATCGCGGGCTGTGCTTTTCCTTTGTCATCGAGAAATTGCATCATCATTTTTCTGGCGACGGCGTGAAAAGTTCCAATGACTGGTTGTCCATCAAAATCAAAATGTGCAAGACGTGCGCGCATCTCTGTTGCGGCTTGACGAGTGAATGTAATTGCCAATGTTCGGCTGATATCGGCCGTGTCTGACAGCGCCCGCCACGCAATACGGCGAGTGAGGACGGTGGTCTTGCCAGAACCTGCTCCAGCGCGAACAACAACGATGCCTGTTGGGGCGGTAACTGCTTGGCGCTGATCAGAGTCGAGACCACGAAGGACAGAATCTGGTGTCACAGCTGGATCTGGTGTCCCCATCTCGATAGATCGCACCCCTTGAAACTAGGCGGTTGCTACCCTTTTTGACATGCCCTTCTCGCCTCGGCACCTCAATGACAACGAAACAGTGGCTCTGGACTTGCATCCGCATTGGTGGTTTTTTGGCCCCGAGACCTTGGCCTTGCTTGCAAGCATGTTTTTGACGCTCTATATCCGCTCGAAAGTCTCGGGCTGGCTAGAGACCGCAGTGGGGTATCTGGGTTTGGCGGCCATCATCGTGTCGATGTCATGGCTCGTTGTGGCTCTGGTGAAATGGCGCACAACGTATTTTGTGGTGACCTCTCATCGACTGATCTATCGACAAGGTGTGGTAGCGCGCAATGGTGTGGAGATTCCGCTCGAGCGCGTCAATAACGTGAATTTTCATCAGACAATTTTCGAACGACTTCTTCAAGTTGGCGATCTCTTGATTGAGTCCGGAGGTCAAGAGGGTCAACAGACATTCTCTGATATTTCTCATCCTGAAGAGGTGCAAAACATCATTCACTCGACAATTCAGCGTGATAAGAGACAGAGATTCGATGGCGCGCCATCACTATCTGGCATCGCCCATGAGCTGGAACGTCTTGAGGCTCTCCGAGACCGTGGGGTCCTGACTGATGAGGAATTCGAAGAGCAAAAACGACGTCTTATCGATTAGTCCGATCGGACTGCCGTGAAGTGGGGGTGGGTCGATGGGGGCTCTTCGCCCCGCTTTCGCGCCTCTCAGGAAAACCTGTGAGAATGGGCAAATGCCCCAGGTAACGCCGCCCTCTGGAATTTTCATCGAATATGAATCAATGGGGAATCCCACTGATCCCACGCTGCTGTGGATCATGGGTTTTGGCGCACAGATGACAGCGTGGCCCGATGACTTCATGCAGATGTTCGTCGATGCTGGCTTTCATGTTGTGCGTTTTGACAACCGAGATTGTGGTTTGTCATACAAGCACGATGGTGTCGCAGTCGATGTTGCAGCGGTGACGGCAGCAGCAGTGATGGGCGATCCCACACCTCCCGTGCCATACACCTTGTCCGACATGGCCGCAGATGCAGTGGGTGTTCTCGATGCGCTCGGTATCGAAAAAGCACATGTCGTTGGTGCCTCGATGGGGGGAATGATCGCACAGACATTTGCGATTGAATTTCCTCATCGCACACACAGTTTGACCAGTGTGATGTCGGTGCCCGGAGATATGGCCTATGGCACTCCCACTGAAGAAGCGCTCACAACACTGGTGGCGCCACCGCCGTCTGACCGCGCTGCATACATTGAGAGCGCCAAGAACTGGTCGGTGTGGTGCTCGAAGAAGTATTTCAATCTTGAAGAGGCTCGAGATCGTGCAGGTCGTGAATTTGATCGCAGTTTCTATCCCGAAGGCACTTCTCGACAGATGGCGGCCATTTATGCATCGGGGGATCGCAGCGAGCATTTGCGCGCACTGTCTATTCCTACGCTTGTTATCCACGGACGAGATGACACATTGCTGACGCCATCAGGCGGCGAACGAACCGCAGAGTTGATTCCAGGTTCTGTGTTGATGATGATTTCCGACATGGGACATGATCTTCCGCGCGAGTTGTGGTCGTTGTATCTCGACGCCATCACATCACATGTACGACGCGCACATTCATAAAGTTTGAACGAAAGAGAGTTGTTATGGCCGGGCCATTAAGCGGATACAAAGTTATTGAAATTGCAGGAATCGGTCCAGGGCCATTCGCTGCGATGTTGCTTGCAGACATGGGAGCTGAAGTAATTCGTGTGGATCGTGCACAATCCGTACGCGGACCCGCAGGCGATAAACCCGCGGGAGACCTCATGTTGCGTGGACGACGCAACATCGCACTAGATCTGAAAAATCCCGATGGTGTTGAAGCACTCCTGCAACTGGTGGAAAAAGCCGATGCCCTCATCGAAGGTTTTCGTCCCGGGGTAATGGAGCGATTGGGTGTTGGGCCCGACGTGTGCTTGGCACGCAATCCGAAATTGGTGTTTGGTCGCATGACTGGCTGGGGGCAAGAAGGAATGTATGCCCAAGCTGCAGGACACGACATTAACTACATCTCTTTGGCAGGGTCGCTTGCACATTTCGCGCGTAAAGATGAAATGCCACTTCCACCTTTGAACATGGTCGGCGACTTTGGTGGTGGGGGAATGTTCCTCGCTTATGGCGTTGTGTGTGCTTTGCTCGAAGCGCAAAAAAGCGGAGCCGGACAAGTTGTCGACACCGCCATGGTCGATGGCGCGGCGGTCTTGATGACAATGTTCTGGTCGTTCAAGTCGATGGGCATCTTTAATGAGAATGCACCAGGCACCAACCTTCTCGATACGGGTGCACACTTTTATGATGTCTTTGAATGCAGTGACGGAAAGTACGTCTCACTTGGTTCCATTGAGCCACAGTTCTACGCTGAGTTGTTGCGTCTGACTGGCCTTGAGGGCGACGAAGAGTTTTCACGACAAATGGATCAATCCTTGTGGCCACATTTGAAAGAACGTTTGCGCGAAGTGATGAAGACAAAAACACGTGACCAGTGGTGCGAGATTATGGAAGCAACCGACGTCTGTTTCGCACCTGTTCTCACCATGTCTGAAGCGGCTGCTCACCCACACAATGTGGAACGTCAGACATTCATCAACATCAACGGCCACATGCAGCCCGCTCCTGCACCTCGATTTTCGCGAACACGCCCGACGGTGGATCGACCATCGGCGCACCCTGGTCAACACACCGCAGAAATTTTGCGCGATTGGGGTATTGCGAACGCCGATACGTATTTGTCATCGGGCGCTGCGAAGCAGGCCTAATACGTGGGAACACTTGTCTGTTTTCATGCTCATCCCGATGATGAGTGCATTGGTACTGGTGGAACCATTGCCCGTGCATCAGAAGAAGGTCATCGCGTTGTTCTTGTTGTGGCGACCAACGGAGATCACGGTGAGATTCCAGACGACCTCCCGCCAGGTCGAACCCTCGTTGAGATTCGTCGAGAAGAGACGATGAAATCGGCCGAAGTACTGGGTGTGCATCGTGTGGTGTGGTTGGCATATGAAGACAGCGGCATGACGGGATGGGAACAGAACAAAAACGCCCGCGCCTTTTGTAATGCATCAGTAGATGAAGCAGCGCGTGCTCTTGCTCAAGTTCTGGAGGAAGAGAAAGCCGATGTGCTCACAACCTATGACTGGCATGGCGGATATGGTCACCCCGATCACATCATGGTGCACAAAGTTGGCCATGCAGCTGCTGCACTCGTGCCATCGGTGCGAGTATTCGAAGGCACGATGAACCGCGATCTGATTCGACGCAGTATCCAATCCGCACGTGATGCAGGTGTGATGACCGATGAACAAGGGTTTGATCCCGATGGTCCAGCAGATGACGGTAACCCCATGGGGTCGTTAGAGAGCGAAATTACTTTGCGTGTTGATGTGATGAAATACGCAACAAAAAAACGTGAGGCGATGCGTTGCCATGCGAGTCAATTGCAAGACCAGAGTTTTTTCTTGTCAATGGATGAGAATGCCTTTGCGATGATGTTTGGTATGGAATGGTTTATTGACCCGACAAGTTCTGAACCGCTCCACGATGGCTGGTTATTTTCATGACACGTATTTACATGGTGCGTCACGGGAGAGCCGCGGCTGGTTGGAATGTCGACCCCGATCCGGGCTTGGACGAACTGGGTCGCAGTCAATCGTTAGCTGTTGCGTCGCGATTGTCATCGTTGGGGCCGCTGCCCGTTATTTCAAGCCCACTGTTGCGATGTCAGCAAACTGCTTTCCCTTTGTCCACTGCATGGAAACAAGAAGTTTGCATTGAGTCCGCGGTGGGAGAGATCCCCTCGCCCGAGGGTTATGCATTGGAAAACCGGGTGGAATGGTTACGTGAGGTCATGGCCGGCACATGGACCGATGTTGCTGCATCCTCTGGTGAGCACTATCGCACCTATCGTCGTCGCCTTGCCGATTTTTTGAAGTCTGTGGAATCCGACACAGTGGTCTTTAGTCATTACATTGCAATCAATGCTGCAATTGGAGAAGCCTTGAACGACGACCGAGTGGTCATTCGACAACTTGATAATTGTTCAGTCACCATTTTCGATCTTCATGACGGAGCGTTAGACGTTGTTGAGCTGGGTGGGGAAGCCGACACCTTGATCCGTTAGTCACCTTTGTGTCGCGACGACTAGATTCAAGGTGTGAATTTTTCCGCGGTTTTGGATACCACCTCGACGTTGTATGACTCTCACTTATCGTGGGCGTGGGTCACGATAATCGCAAACGGATTTGCTGGGGTGTGGGCCTTGGCTGCGCACAAGATCCAGCCACTGCGTACACGTGCATTGTGGTGGTATAC
>JBEDHS010000040.1:0-18453 GCA_041173945.1 Actinomycetota bacterium | reverse complement strand
GTCACAGGCTCCGAGATGGCGTCGCGCACATTTTCCGACGTCAATTCAATGGTTCGCGGCAATCCAGAGACCGTGTCACGCCCACCAACGTCGGCAGTGAGCTCTTGAGATAAGGGCCATGCCGATGCCATCTGGATCTTGATTTCTTCGGCGGTATTGATACCTATATCTAGGGAATGTTCCGTACGAACGTAGGTCATAATCGCCTCGTCCAGTTCGTCTCCGGCAACACGAACACTTTGGGCCACAACAATGCCCCCCAGCGAAATCACTGCCACCTCGGTCGTGCCGCCACCAATATCCACAATCATGTTTCCACTTGGTTCATGTACTGGCAAGTCTGCACCGATTGCGGCCGCCATCGGCTCTTCAATAATGTGCACGGGTCGACGAGCGCCTGCGTATTCTGCTGCATCTTGAACCGCGCGCTGTTCCACGCCTGTAATTCCTGATGGCACGCAAATCACCATGCGTGGCTTGCTCCAACGACTCGTCGTGATGCGCTGAATGAAATAGCGAAGCATTTTTTCACACACGTCAAAGTCCGCAATGACGCCATCTTTTAGTGGCCGGATCGCTTCGATGTGTTTGGGCGTACGTCCCAACATGCGTTTTGCTTCCCAGCCCACCGCGACCGGTCGTCCATCACGCATGTCAATTGCAACCACTGATGGTTCATTCAAGACAACACCTTGACCTCGCACATACACCAACGTGTTTGCAGTGCCAAGGTCAATGGCGATATCTCGACCAATTGAAAGCGGATTATTTCGGCTCATAGAAAACTCTTTTGCGCTGCCCGAAGCATCACGCTTCAGTCATGGTAACTATCCACGCTCTACAGAGCGGGGAAGAAAATTCCCAGTTCTCGTTGTGCAGATTCTGCTGAATCGCTTCCGTGGACCAGATTCTCTGTGAACAACGTTCCCAGATCTCCACGAATCGTTCCTGGTGCGGACTTTGCGGGATTGGTGGCCCCCATCATCGTGCGCACAATCTCCCATGTGTCTTCCGGACCCTCGAGTGCCAGCGATACCACTGGACCCCGAGACATGAAGGTCACCAATTCGGCGTAGAAACCTTTACCGACATGCTCTTCATAGTGGCGAGCCAGAATGTCGGCATCCAGCGTGCGCAGCTCCATTGCGACAATTTTCAAGCCTTTATTTTCAAATCGAGACAGAATGCTGCCGACAAGACCACGTTCGACGGCGTCGGGCTTCAAAAGGACCAAGGTGCGATTAGACATTCCTTCAGGCTAGGCCCTCGGTCGGGTCTTGCCCCGCCACAGCCCCGACTACGGCAGAACTGTTGCCAAATAGGCCCGCGCAGCCCCCACTACGTACAGCGAGCCCGTCACCAAAATGGCATCATCACTTGTTGCATCTGCCAAGGCCATGTCGCAGGCTTTTTCCACTGTGTCAGCCCGCATCACATGACTACACCCCATCGCCTCGGCTGCCACCGCGATATCAGAGCCAGATAGTGCCCGTGGTGACGGAGCAGTGCAACAGATCACAAGGTCACACTCGTCGGCTTTCAAAGCGGACAATGTCTCAGAGATATCTCGACCCCTTAATGCCCCCACAACCAGAATGCGTCTGCCATGTGGATCGAAATCGTCAAAGAACACACTTGAACACACATCAGCCCCCGCCGGATTGTGCGCACCATCGAGGATGACCAGTGGTTGATGACCAACAACCTCGAATCGACCTGGCATGACAACTTGCGACAGACCTTCGATCAGTGTGTCTCGCGACAAGTGATTGCCGAAAAATGCTTCGACCGCAGCAACCGCGACGGAAGCGTTTTCTCCTTGATGCCACCCATGAAGCGGAAGGAAGAGATCTTCATAATCGGTTCGCGACGTACGCACATGCACCGCTCGCCCACCAAGAGCAAGATCGTTGTTGATGACATCGAAATGTTCGCCTCGAAACAACATCTCTGAGTGAGGCTCGGCTAAGAAAATACTTCGCAGCTCTTCGCGAGTTTCGCCGATGACCGCAATCGATGACGATTTGATGATTCCTGCTTTTTCACGCGCGATGTCTTCCAACGTTGGGCCCGCAAACTCCATATGGTCGAGTGCAATATTGGTAACCACTGCAATATCTGATTGAACAACGTTGGTCGCATCCCAACGTCCCAACATCCCCACTTCAATAACCGCGACATCAACGGCGACATCGGAAAACCAACGAAATGCAGCCGCTGTGACTATTTCAAAATAGGAAGGGCGAATACCCGCGATTGCTTCAGCATTTGCAACTGCCGCAATAGATTCAGCAAATTCCTCTTCGGAAATCATCTCTCCATTTATCTGCATCCGCTCTCGTGGCGACACAAGATGAGGACTTGAAAAAGTTCCCACCTTCACACCATGTGCTACCAACAACTGCGTGATGATCTGCGAGGTTGAGCCTTTGCCGTTTGTCCCCGTGACATGAATAACGCGATAGTCACGATGCGGATCGGCCAACACACCCAATAGAGATTCGATGTTTGCAATAGATGGCGACGACACTCGCCCCGTCTTTTCATACGAGGCGTGTTCATCTAGATAAACAAGGGCGCTGTGAAAGTCCACGAATAGTTAAGAAGCAGCGCGTCGAGGACGAGAGGCTCGTCCTGTCGACTTTGACACGATTTCCGGAGTCTTTTTCTCGGTGACACACTCGGCAGTCACAATGATCTTGTCCACGTCTGTGCGTCCGGGAATCTCATACATCACATCGAGCAATGTCTCTTCAAGAATCGCTCGCAAGCCTCGTGCGCCGGTCCCTCGGTGCAAGGCAAGATCTGCAATTGCTTCGAGTGCCTCATCTGTGATGTCGAGTTCGACCTCGTCGAATTCGAAAATCTTCTTGTATTGCTTCACCAAAGCATTCTTTGGCGTCGTCAAAATCTGCATCAACGCGGGCTTGTCCAGTGCGTGTACTGCACCAACCATGGGAAGACGACCGATGAATTCCGGAATCATTCCGAACTTCAACAAATCTTCAGGAAGAACTTGGGCGAACAATTCGCCGGGGTCTTTGTCCATCTTTGACGTCACAGAGGCATGGAAACCCATTCCCTTTTTCCCGATGCGCTGTTCAATAATTTGCTCGAGCCCCGAGAAAGCTCCGCCACAAATGAACAACACGTTCGTGGTGTCAATCTGGATGAATTCTTGATGTGGATGCTTTCTTCCACCTTGTGGAGGAACAGATGCAACAGTTCCTTCCAAAATCTTCAACAAGGCTTGCTGGACGCCTTCACCAGAGACATCACGTGTGATCGAAGGGTTCTCGGCTTTACGCGCGACCTTGTCAATCTCGTCGATATAGACAATCCCCTGCTCCGCCTTCTTCACGTCAAATTCCGCAGCTTGCAACAGCTTGAGCAAAATGTTTTCGACGTCTTCACCGACATAGCCAGCCTCGGTCAGCGCCGTGGCGTCGGCAACAGCAAACGGAACGTTCAACATGCGGGCCAACGTCTGGGCCAGGTGCGTCTTGCCGCATCCTGTGGGTCCAAGGAGCAAGATGTTGCTCTTTTGTAATTCAACATCATCGCGGCGAATTCCCGTTGACTGTTGGAGATATTGCAGTCGTCGATAGTGGTGGAACACCGCTACAGAGAGAACTTTTTTCGCTCGCTCCTGTCCGACAACATATTCATCGAGGAACGCGCGCGTCTCCACTGGTGTGGGAAGTGAATCCAAACGAACATCTGAGCGTTCGCCGACTTCTTCTTCAATAATCTCATTGCACAGGTCAATACATTCATCGCAGATGTAGACGCCCGGGCCGGCGATCAGCTTTTTTACCTGCTTTTGCGACTTGCCACAAAATGAGCACTTCAGCAGTTCGCCTGTGTCACCAAATTTGGCCACGAAGGCCCTCCCTCAACGATGAAATCAGCGAATTGGGCCTGAGCGGTCCGCAAGCTGACGTGATGAAATCACTTCATCGATAATGCCATATTCGACAGCCTCTTTCGCTTCAATTACGAAGTCGCGGTCGGTATCGGCATGAATTCGCTCGATGCTTTGGCCCGTATGACGCGCCAAAATCTCCTCAAGGAGGTCTCGCATACGCAAAATCTCATTTGCGGCACTCTCGAGATCGGTGACCTGTCCGTAGCCCACCTGGCCATATGGCTGATGCAAGAGCACACGACTGTGCGGCAAAGCAAGTCGCTTGCCCTTGGTACCCGCCGCCAACAGCACCGCAGCTGCCGAAGCTGCTTGCCCCAAACAGATGGTGGCGATGTCGTTCTTGATGAACTGCATGGTGTCGTAGATGGCGAACAATGACGTGATGTCACCACCAGGGCTATTGATGTAGATATTGATATCCCGATCAGGGTTTTCACTTTCCAAGTGAATGAGTTGTGCACAGATCAGGTTCGCAATCGTGTCATCGATGGGTGTGCCCAAAAAGATGATGTTCTCTTTCAACAGACGCGAATACAAGTCGTACACACGTTCACCGCGACTCGTCTGTTCGGTCACATTGGGAACGTAATAGTTTTGAAAATTCATTGTCTTGGCCCTGGGTTAATCGTGGTCATGGTCGCTGCGGTCATCATCACCTTCATGATCATGCCCATCGTGGTCATAGTTGTGTTCTCCCAGAACGGTATCGGTATCTAGTACTTCACCATTCTGGTCGACGTAGGTCACATTATGCAGGAGCCACTCGAGTGCTTGTGACTTACGCATCTGAGCAATGAGATCGACAACTGCGTCATTTTGCTCGTAGGCGCGACGCACTTTTGCTGTTTTTTCTCCCACTCGAACACCAATTGCTTCGTATTCGGCCTCCAGATCGGCATCAGTGACTTCAATACTTTCTGCGGACGCAACTGCACGCAGTGCGAGATCAACCTTGACTGCTTTTTCAGATTGGGTCTTTAATCCCGATACAAAAGAGTCCGCATCTTGACCGGTTGCCGACAACCATTGGTCAAGCGCAATACCTTGTGCTTGAAACTGCTGAATCGTGTTTTGCACACGCGCTTGCAGATCTGCATTCACCATTGCTTCTGGTGCTTCGATATCGACAAGTTTTTCAAGCTCGTCAGTTAAACGGTCAACCACCGTTCGTCTCATCTGATTCAGTCTCATCTCCTCGTAACGAGCACGCAAAGACGACTTCCACGCATCGACGGTGTCTGCATCAGAAATGTTTTCTGCCACCCACTCATCGTTCAGTTCAGGTACTTCCAATGTTTGAACTCGATTAACGGTCACAACAAAATCTGCTTCTTCTTCGGTGCCATTGGGGACCGCGGTGAAGCGAAGGACGTCACCTTTTTTTGCGCCGGTCAATTGATCATCAAATCCAGGAGCAACCCAACCGCGACCAATTTCGTAGGTCCATTCGTCAACATTGAGACCAGGCACTGGTTCACCGTCGCGCAGACCTTCCAAATCGATAATCACACTGTCGCCTGCGGCAGCTGCGCGATCAACATCGCTCAACACACCAAACCGGCGTAGCTCTGTCTGCACTGCTTCATCAAGTTCTTCATCGGTCAAAGAAGGATTCACCAACTCGACACGAAGTCCCGCATAACCAGGGACATCAATCTCTGGACGAACCTCACATGTGGCTTCAAACTTGATAGGGCCTGCCTCTTGGCCTTCGACAATGTTCACGTCTGGGGTGGCAATGATGTCCACTTCATGTTCGCGCACTGCTTGGCCGAGATATTCAGGGATTGCATCTTGCAGAGCCTGTCCGCGGGCAGCTTCGAGACCAATGCGTGCTTCGAGCACCTTGCGCGGTGCCTTGCCCGGACGAAAGCCTGGGAGTCGCACTTCGCGTGCGATTTTGCGGAACGCAGCATCCATGTTGCGGTCGAATTCGGACTCGTCGACTTCAATCGACAGTTTGACTTTGTTGCCTTCTAAGGCTTCGAGAGTGCTTTTCACAGACTGGAAAGTGTATCGGTTCGCCCCAGATGGACTCTTTGCCGCAATAATGGAGGCCATGACTCTTTGGAAGCCACACGCTCTCGCGAATCCCCACCAAGGCCAAATCAATATGCGCGTTGGCGACAAAGTGGTGACCACGGTCGATTTGGACGGTGTGGCGGCCGGAACAGAAGGAAAAGTCATTCTCGCGAACGGTTTTAACTGGTTGCGCTACCGAGTCCTTTTCACAAATGGAGCCGAGGTGGGCGACCTCGATCATCGTCACCTGCAGCCGATTGGCAGAACAGCACGTCGTCTTGCACGTGAGGCAAAGCGCGCCCGATAACGCCCGATAACGTAGGTGCTCGCACCAACGGGGTGTGGCGCAGTTGGTAGCGCGCCTGGTTTGGGACCAGGAGGCCGGGAGTTCAAGTCTCCCCACCCCGACCATTTTCTTTGTCGCTGTCTCGTACAGTTGCCTTCATGCCGTCAGATCTCGACAACGCTCGCTATGTGTCGTTCAAGACCTACAAAAAAGACGGAACCGCCGTCTCCACTCCCGTGTGGATCGTGCCGTATGACAATGGGTACGCGTTCACCACTGAACCCAATGCGTACAAGGTGCGACGCATCCGCCGTGATGCTCGAGCAACACTGACGGTGTGCGACATGCGCGGAAAGATCGCAAGCGGTGCAGTTGAACATCTCGGTAGTGCGGTCGTGCTGGACGCTGAACACACTCGCGACGTTGAGAAACTCATCGCCAAGAAATATTGGGTGGGCATTCGACTACTCGGCGTGATCTCGATCGTGAGAAAAATTCTCGGAAAAGGTTCCAGCACTGGCGATGCCGCCATAAAGGTGACTCTTCACTCTTGAACACTGTGTGGCCAAGGCCTGTCTCAAGAGAAACTTCAGAGCATCCCTAGTTTTTCCACAGGTTCTGCTGTACGGTAGAGACTCATTCATTTTGTCCATGGGTACACACCGGTATCTATGGCCCTTACAAGGGAGATACCCCCATGGACCCCCGTCCTTTAACTTTTGCTGACCTTGGCCTGCCCACGCCCCTGGTGGACGAACTTGCGCATCAAGGCATCACCACCCCATTCCCCATCCAACAGGCAACCATTTCTGATGCCTTGGCTGGTCGAGACACATTGGGTCGAGGTCGCACCGGTTCTGGAAAGACATTGGCATTCTGTCTTCCCCTTCTCACTCGATTGCACAACAGTGGACAACAACGCGAACGCTTCCGTCCTCGCGCAGTGATCTTGGTGCCAACACGAGAGCTCGCCAATCAAGTCCGCGACGTACTTGCGCCACTGGCTGAAGCTTTGAACATGCGCACTGCGACCGTGTACGGCGGCGTGTCCTATAACGGTCAAATCAATGCAATGCGGAACGGCGTCGACATCGTTGTTGCATGTCCCGGTCGCTTTATCGACCTGATGGAATCTGGCCAGATTGAACTCGACTCTGTTGAAGTGACTGTCTTGGACGAAGCCGATCACATGGCTGAGCTTGGTTTTCTCGAACACGTCACACGAATCCTCGATCACACACCTCGCAATGGTCAACGTTTGTTGTTCTCTGCGACACTCGATCGCGGAATCGACAAACTCGTGCGCAAGTATCTGCAAAACCCAATAACACACGAAGTGGAATCCACCGAAGAAGCAGACGCGACAATGACGCACTACTTTTTCCAAGTCAACCAAGCCAATCGATTCGATGTGATTTCAGATTTGTGCGCTGCACCTGGTCGATCATTGGTCTTTACTCGCACCAAGCACGGCGCACGCAAGTTGACCGCAGCTTTGGTGCAAGCAGGAATCCCCAGCGTTGAACTGCACGGAGACTTATCCCAAGCAGTTCGTGCGCGCAATTTGGCCGCATTATCAAGCGGCAAAGTAGACACACTCGTCGCAACAGATATCGCAGCTCGTGGAATCCATGTCGACGATATTGCCTTGGTTATTCACGCTGATCCACCCGAAGAACACAAAGCGTTTCTTCACCGATCAGGAAGAACGGCACGTGCCGGAGCAGAGGGAACTGTCATCACCATGGTGACCGAGAACATGCGTCGTCACGTGAAGCGACTTGCACGTGATGCAGGCATCGACCCAATTAGCAAGACCGTGACAATTGGCGATGACATCTTGACCGAGATTGCCCCAGGCGAGCGCGTGCGTCGAGAGATGCCAAATCTTGAAGAACGTCGTCCACAAAATCGTCAAGGAAAAGGACGCGGCGCGCCACGTCAGCGCAGTCGTGCCCGTGGCGATCGTCCAGAGCGCGGATTTCGAGGCCGTGATGATCGTGGATTCGATGATCGTGGACGCGACGACCGCAGCACTCGCCCATCACGCGATGACAGACCAGCACGCGGACCACGTCAGGACCGCAACGATCGAGACGATCGTGGACAGCGTGTCGACCGCGACGATCGCAGCTCTCGCTCGTCGCGAGACGATCGTGGCTTCCGTCAACGCGACGACCGTGGACACAGTCGTGACGACAGAGCGCCACGCGATTTCAATGGACGCGATGACAGAGGTCGCGACAACAGAAGTCGAGACGATCGTGGTCGTGATGACCGCGGTCGCGATGATCGTGGTCGAGACTTCAACGGACGTGACGATCGTGCGCCTCGTGGACCACGTGGTGCATCCCACGGTCGACGTCAGGACTCACGTGCTAGTGGACCTCGCACGGGTGCCTCGCGCTCTGGTGCCCCCCGGGGCGGTGCACCGCGTTCGCGCGGCGCTAAGCGTCCCGCACGCACTGCGTAGAAATCCTTCAGCAATTCTCCTAGACCACTGGTCTGCAACACTTGCCAAATGGGGAACCACGAGCAGTCTCAGTCGACCGAGATCATCTACACCGCACGCATTATCCGCACAGCCAACCCTGCCCGCCCGACCGCCGAGGCCATTGCTATTAGAGATGGCAAGGTCTTGTCTGTTGGCACATTGGAGGAATGCAAACGGTGGGGCATCACGAATGTTGATACTCAATTCGCAGACAAAGTCTTAACTGCCGGCTTCGTTGAAGCGCACGCTCATTCGATGACCGGAATGTTCAGCAGCATTCCCTATGTCGGTTGGTTTGGTCGCCACATGCCCGACGGATCTTGGGTGGAGGGAATTCGATCCAACGAAGAACTCATTGCTCGTTTGCAGACACTCGCCTCTTCAACACCCGCGGGCGAATCAATTGTTGTGGCTGGCTTCGACCCGATTTATCTCACGGGAGAACGTCTCTGTCGGTACCACTTAGACAAAGCAAGCAACGATCATTCGATCTTCGTCTTTCACGCCAGTGGACATCTGGCAACAGTGAATTCATTTACTCTCAGCAAATACAACATCACGCGAGACCACACCTCCCCTGGCCTTGGTCGCGATGAACACGGTGAACCAGACGGTGAACTACGAGAACCCGCCGCGATGGCGTTAGCAAAAGAAGAATTCCGTTTTGTTACTGCGGTCGCAACGTCGGCTGAATCGTTCCAAGATTTTGGATATGCAATGCGCAACGCAGGCATCACAACTTCCACAGATTTGGGCAACATGTTTCATCTCAACGAGAACACACGCAACACACTTTCCCAAATCACAGAAAACCCCGATTTTCCCATTCGCCTCGTGTCTGCATCACGGGTGATGGGCGGCGTCGAGAAAGCTCAAGAAATCGTTCAACACATTCATGACGCCCGCACACGCGAACACTCAAAATTGTTCTTCCCGATTGTGAAACTGGTTCTCGACGGATCTATTCAAGGATTCACAGCCGTCATCCAGTGGCCAGGGTATTTCACGGGCGACGACCACGCTCTTTTCCTTGTTCCCCCAGAACAAGTCGTCGATCTTCTTCGACCGATTCATCGCGCTCACATTGGTATCCACTGTCATTGCAATGGCAACACCACATCGGAAGTCTTCATCGATGCAATTGAACAACTCATCAGCGAACACTCCTGGCTCGATCACCGACACACAATTACCCACGCTCAGTTGATCACAACATCTCAGATGAAGCGCGCTCGCAATCTTGGGATGTTGGCGAATTTCTTTGTGAATCACGTGTGGTTTTGGGGAGATCAACATCGCGACATCACTGTGGGTCCAGATCGAGCCCAACATCTCAACCCCTGTGGCAGTGCTGACCGAATTGGTCTGAACTATTCCGTTCACACAGATGCACCTGTTACACCTCCTGGACACCTACACACCATGTGGGCTGCGATGCAACGGCGTACACCGTCCGGAGATGTATTGGGCCCAAGTGAACGCATCAGTGTCGATCGAGCCTTTCACGCAACAACCATTGATGCGGCCTATCAACTTCACCTTGATCATCTGATTGGTTCTCTCGAAGTCGGCAAGTTTGCCGACATGACGGTTCTTGACGATGACCCCTACGACGTCGACCCCGACATGGTGAAAGACATCAACATTTGGGGCACCATTCTCGGTGGCATTCCGCAACAAAAAGCGAGTGCTCAATAGCATCTGTACATATGGGCGAATCGGTGTCATCCATCGCGACATATGTGATCGCAGGCTTTCTCGGAGCGGGAAAGACCACACTCATTAATGAAATATTGCGCGATAGCGACGAACCAATCGCTGTTGTGGTCAATGACTTTGGATCGATCAATATCGATGCATCTCTCATTGCGACCCAGACTGACGATGTAATTGAATTGACCAACGGATGTATTTGTTGCTCTGTGGGTGAATCACTCGCTGATGCGTTGTACGCAATTCTTGACCGCGAGAATCAACCGTCGGCAATTGTCATCGAAGCAAGCGGTGTCGCAGACCCAGCCAGTGTTTCTGCCTACACCCATCTCCATGGCCTTCATAATGCAGGAACAATCGTGCTTGTCGATGCCGTGCATGCGCGCGCCCAACATGACAACGCGCGAGTCCATCGCACATTCTGTCAACAAGTTCGTTCCGCAGACCTCGTAGCGCTCACGAAAACAGATCTCACCATGCAACCTGAGAGAGACGAAATAGCACAACTCGTGCAAGAGATATCTCCTGACACACCTCTCATTGGCTCGACACCAGAAGTTCTTTCACAAGTTGTTCTCTCCCCACGATTGTCGCCGCCAACGAGTGCTCAGCACGATTCGTTTCATACAACCGTCATCGCTGCGACCACCTATCCCGACGAGTCAGCACTGCGTGAGGAATTATCGCGACTACCCCAACACACTGTCCGCGCCAAAGGAGTAGTCGCACTCGACAACGGCGAAAAGCGACTCGTTCAACAAGTGGGACACCATCTCGCAATTACTCCAACCACGAGCGAAGTGACGGGAATTGTGGTGATCTACACCGACTAAGGTCGCAGTCATAACGCCAAAGGGGGGCCATGAAGCGTTCGACAGATGTTGACGTTGTTGTTGTGGGTGCGGGTTTTGCCGGCATGTACGCCATCTATCGCGCACGCGCGCTGGGTCTCACTATTCGGGTTTTTGAAGCGGGGACCGACGTTGGTGGCACGTGGTACTGGAATAGGTATCCCGGTGCACGTTGTGATGTGGAAAGCCTCGAATATTCCTACAGTTTTGACGAAGCACTCCAACAAGAATGGCAGTGGAGCGAGAAATACGCGCCACAACCAGAAATCTTGTGTTATGCGCAACACGTCGCGGACAGATTTGATCTACGCCGCGACATCACGTTTGAAACACGAGTTGTCTCTGCTCACTTCAATGACGGTGCCAACCTGTGGACGACCCATACCGACGCGGGTGAGTCCATCACGTCACAATTCGTCATCTTCGCAACAGGTTGTCTCTCAGCCGCGAACATTCCAAAAATTGATGGTCAAGAAAACTTTGGTGGCCAGTCATTACACACTGGCGAGTGGCCACTTGATGGTGTCGATTTCACGGGACGTCGCGTCGCGGTCATCGGAACCGGGTCATCTGCGATCCAAAGCATTCCCCTCATCGCCGAATCCTGTGAACACTTGACCGTCTTTCAGCGAACGGCAACCTATTCAGTGCCGGCGCGAAATGCACCCATCGATCCGGAGTATGAGTCTGCAGTCAAAAAGAATTATGCAGATTTTCGTCGGGCCAACAGATTGCAAACCGCTGCATTTGGCTCAAATATTCCGCGCGGCACCCAATCAGTTCTCGACGTTGACGACGCTGAGCGTGAAGCAGAATTTGAACGGCGCTGGCAACGCGGCGGTTTTGGGTTTTTATCTTCCTACACCGACTTTCTTCTGCGAGAGGACGCAAATGAAATTATTGCCGATTTCGTGCGACGAAAAATTGCTGACATTGTCCGTGATCCAGAGACCGCCAAAAAACTCATGCCGACCCAAGTCATCGGTTGTAAGAGACTGTGTTTAGACACCGGCTATTACGAGACTTTCAATCGTGCGAACGTCACCCTTGTTCCTATCGACACAGACCCCATTGAATGCATCACTGAACAGGGCCTGATTGCAGGCGGGACGGAATACACATTCGACACACTGGTGTATGCCACCGGATTCGATGCGATGACAGGTTCGTTGATGAAAATTGATATCCGAGGGCGACACGGTGCCACGTTGGCCGATGCATGGGAAGCAGGACCAGTCACCTATCTCGGCCTTCAGACCGTGGGCTTTCCCAATATGTTCATGATTTCTGGCCCCGGGAGTCCCTCTGTTTTGACCAACATGATCATGTCAATAGAACAACACGTGGAGTGGGTATTCGAGACGCTCGCATACATTCGTGAGTCGGGCTATCAGTCCATTGAGCCCACAAACGAGGCACAACAACACTGGATTGGGCACGTCAATGCGATTGCGGCACCCACGTTGTACCCGTCGTGCAATAGCTGGTATCTCGGGGCGAACGTGGCAGGTAAACCACGAGTCTTCATGCCTCTCATCGGATTCCCGGCATACGTTGAAAAATGCAATCAGGTCAAGGAAAATAACTACGAAGGTTTCGTACTCGAGCACTGACCGCCCTCGTCAAATCGATCTGTCATCGCCTAACATCTAGTTGTCATCGTTCACACAAGGTGAACGAGTTACACAAAGGGTTGTCATGACGTCATACGACAAGATTTACATCAATGGACAATGGGTCGCTTCCCGTGGAACAGCGACGATCAGTGTTTTCGACTCGATCACCGAAGAAGTAATGGCCACAATTCCCGAGGGAACTGCCGATGATGTTGCCGCAGCCGCCGCTGCTGCTCGCGTTGCGTTTGAATCGTGGAGCACGTTGCCAAAAGAAGAGCGCGCCAAGTACATGAATCGCATCGGCGATGCACTCGGTGGTCGTATGGACGAAATTGCATCAGCTATTTCTCGCGAAACGGGTATGGCTAAACCATTGTCGAACATCATTCAAGTTGGTATTCCCATTAACTCGTTCAAGCAAGCAGCAGTTCTCGCCGAGTCATTCAACTTCACCAAAGAAATTGGATCCTCATTGGTCGTTCGTGAACCAATCGGCGTTGTGGGCTGTATCACCCCTTGGAACTACCCCTTGCACCAGATTGCTGCGAAAGTTGCATTTGCAATGGCAGCAGGCTGCACAGTGGTACTGAAGCCCAGTGAAGTGGCGCCAATTGATGCCTTCATGCTCGCGGAAATCATTCATGAAGTAGGACTACCCGCAGGCGTGTTCAACCTCGTCACAGGAACAGGCCCCGTCGTTGGTGAAGCCATGGCTGCATCGCCAGACATTGACATGATCTCGTTCACAGGATCCACCCGAGCCGGACGTCGCGTGATGCAAGTCGGCGCAGAAACCGTGAAGAAGATTGCCCTTGAACTCGGTGGCAAGAGCGCCAACATCATTTGTGACGACTTGGACGCCGAAACATTCGGAAAGGCCGTCATGGGTGGCACAGGAAAGGCATTTTTAAATAGCGGCCAAACATGTTCAGCATTGACCCGCATGTTGGTGCCACGCGCACGACTGGCTGAAGCTGAAGCCCTGGCGGCCGCGGTTGCTGGCGGCATGAAAGTGGGTGACCCATTCGCTGAAGGCACAAACCTTGGACCATTGGCCTCGGCAGCACAGCGCGATCGTGTCCAGATGTACATCAACAAGGGAATTGAAGAAGGTGCCACGCTGATTGCAGGTGGCCTCGGAGCACCGGAAGGACTCGACAAGGGCTACTACGTGAAGCCCACCGTGTTCTCCAACGTGACCAACGATATGACCATCGCTCAAGAAGAGATCTTTGGGCCAGTGTTGTCAATCCTCCCCTACGACGACATCGACCATGCCGTTGAGATTGCAAATGGAACCGTCTACGGACTCGCTGGCGCAGTGTTCTCCGCCGACAAGGACAAAGCCATTGCAATTGCGAAACGCATGAAGACAGGTCAAGTGGAAATCAACGGCGGTGCGTTTAATCCAAATGCTCCGTTCGGCGGATACAAGCAGTCAGGTATTGGCCGCGAACTTGGCGAATACGGATTTGAAGAGTTCCTCGAAATCAAGAGTTTGCAACTCTAGGACATCACTACAACGTCATTACCTTAGGACTGGCTGAGTAACTCAAGTTGCTCAGCCAGTTCTTCGTCTGAGAGCACTCCCATCATCACCTCTGCTCGACCGCTTGGCTCAAGCATCGCCCACGCTGGTTGACCAACAACACCAAGTTGGGCAAATAACTCACCAGACGAATCATCGATGTTCGGAAACGTGAGGTTATGCCTTTCAATGAAGGCCTCGTAGTCGGCAACCGAACCCGACCACGTGACTCCGACAATCTGTACCTTGCCTTCGAATTTTTTCTTTGCTTCCTCGACCGAGGACGCTTCAAAATTACAGAGGCTTCAACCAGGAGCCCAGAACCACAGAGCGATCGGTTCCGCATTCGCTCCACGAGTTAGATCAAATGTTCCACCACCGACCAACTCATAGGTCAATGAGTTTGTCTCGGGTGCCACAATCGACGATGTCGACGAATTCTGCTCCTGCACACTGTTCGAGGATGCACTGCATCCAGTAGCCAACACGGTTGCCAATGTGATCACTACCGCAACAGCGGAGTGCCTAAATACGAAACGGGCAAAGACGATCATGCGGGTGAATCTGACGGTGTTTGAGGCGCAGGCTCTGCGGGTATTTGTGGTTCAGGCACCAGTGGAGCGACTGTTGTTGTAGTGGTAGTCGTTGGCGGTGGAATGACAAAACCATCTGCCCAACCCCACCGAATGTCCATTGGTGCACCAATAGGAGTTCCCACAGCACCCGGAGTTTCATCCATGATTCGGCGAAGTTGCGCCCAGCCATCCCATGCAGAGATGCCTGTGGTTCGACATCCACCTCGTACTTGACTACACGCCGCAGTTTGCACGGTGATTGCACCAATACGCAATGGCTTTCCCAATGACGCCGCGCGAGCAGCCATGACGGCCCACTGACGCGACTGCGATCCGCTTTGTGTGTGAATCTGTGGCATCGCAACCACATTTGGTCCCGCGTGGGTCGATACGTACATCACGTCATCAATTGTCCATTTGTTATTACATGTCAGACGACTACCCACCGATTGCGGACAGCCATCTGCGGAACCGAAATTCCACAAACGAATTTGTGTGGATGCCACATACCCGTCCACCCACGCTCGCGCCTGTTTTACAGGCCCCCAGCCAGGTTCAATATCGACAGATCCGGTCACTGCAACTCGGGGGTCAGAAATCGCTCGTGCTCGCTCCACCACTTGTGCCCATAGTTGACCCCCAGAAAACCCGTTGTAGCGGGTCCTACCGCCCGAGTTTGATGTCCCAATCGACACCTCCCACGGACCCGTTCCACATTCAGCCAGCCCCGCCGCCCATGCACTGGCGGTGACCGCAATGTTGTCGTAGGTCAACATTCGGGTTCTCTCGAACCCCGTTGAACCACCATTGACTTGTCGACCGAATGACAAAATCACGATTCCACGTGGAACTCTCTTTGCTTGATCACACGCTGCTGCTCGAATCACCGGGATTGCTGTATCAATTGGCAATACGTCGCGCACACGCACGTAACTGCCAACAGCCACTACCCAGTCAGGTGAACTTGGATCGGGAACCGACGATGGATACCACGATGCCTCTCCTACAGCCCCGCGGAAAGATGCTTGCGAGAGTTGCAAAGGTTTCGGATTTCTGACGCACCCTTTGGCGCACGAGCGAGAAGTTGGCGAGATTGCATCGATGTTCACTCGATTGCCCTTCGACTTAGGGTTTCGTGTGGACAACGCCACAACCTGTACGACGTTGTTTCGTGTGGCGCTGCGAATAGACACAGATTTGCGCACGATTCGAGGTGAATACTGGTCGATCGTCCGAACTCGTGTGCCGTTCACCAAAACGGCAACTTTCCCCGCCCTTGGGCTAGCGAGATACCACAATGCAAAATTTTTACGCGACACATTGAATTCAGCCGATGCTCCAATTGTCCTCACGACAAGAAGGCGGCCTCCAATCGCATTGCGCGTCTTTTGAGTTGTCCACAGCGACGACTCAACAACTTGTGCTTGAGAGAGCTGTGTTGGCAAGAGAGTAAAGACGATTGCACTCACAATCGCATATCTCAGAAATTTTGCCATCCAAAAACCCTAGACACCTCAATGCGAGAAAATACATCACCTCAACTGAAGTTGATTTTTAGGGGCCACAGAACGAATTCCTGAAAAAATGAGACCGCAGAGCACGACGACAGCACCACCCCAACTGACAACACCAATTTCCTCATCAAGAAAAAAAGCACCGAGAAGTGTTGCTGTCACCGGTTCAATCAATGTCAACGTAACCACAAGCGCACTTGTGAGATGAACCAACGATGATGCATACAACACATACGGAATTGCGATTGTCGCGACGCCAAGGTAGAGCACAGTGACGAGAGAGCTCACAGAAGTTGTCCATCCCATGGGAACAAAAAAGACAAAGAGCGCACACAACACTGCGCTCGCGCTCATTGCCTGAGCCATTACCCAGGACCCCGACCAGCCTGAGGTCAAAAGATTTTTCGACACAATTGTGTAGACGGCGTAGCAGGCACCAGCGACGAATCCACTCGTCACACCAACCACAGACACTTCGATACCGTCGCTCGACGGCGATCCAAAAATCAACATGCCGAGCCCCACCAAGGCGATTGCAACTCCGATAACTACATTGCGGTCAACACGGCGATGGATGACGTAGTCCAAGAAAGTGGCAACGATGGGACCGCTGCCGATTGTCACCATCGTGCCAACCGCAACTCCACTGAGAGAAACGGATTGAAAAAAGAAAAATTGAAATGCAGCCATCGCAGTACCAGCGATGTATATGCCCCGCGTTGGACGACGAAAAGATTCGCGGTGGCGGACAACCGCAAAGATGAGAAGCGGAATTGCTCCGATTAATAGTCGCAGGGCTGCGATTCCGAGATTGGGCGCATCGTCGGGAAGAAAAGACCGAGCCGTACCAGAGGTGCCGAACAGAACAGACCCCGCCACGATTCCCCATGCAGGATGCATCGACGGCGGTGAAGTCCGCTCGGTCGTTATTGACATGTTTCATCAATCGATATCAGCACCAGCACACGACTAGCCTTTCATAAGTGAGCGTGTGCGGGGGCTTTTCATGATGCATCGAGCCTGGCAACGTGTTGCCAGCAAATGGCATGTCTTGGTCATTTTTGCCTTTTCGTACGCACCCTTGTTTGTCAGTCAGCACGGAAAGATTCATGCAGATACGAAGTTGTACCTGACAGAGGACCCCGCCGGACTGATTTCACGATCCGTGTTCGCATGGGACGCGAGCCAATTTGGTGGCTTTGTTCCTCATCAGGCGATCGCATATCTGTGGCCGTCCGGACCATTTCATTTGTTTTTTGACGTCGTCGGGATGCCGCAATGGATCACGCAACGGCTGTGGCTTGGCACATTGTTCTTTTTCGCGGGAACCGGAATCTATGTGTTCATCCGTTGGTTGGGATACACCACATCGGCCTCTCTGATTTCCTCACTTGTGTTTGTGTATTCACCGTATGTGTTGTCCTATCAATCTCGCACGTCGGCGATGCTTCTGCCGTGGGCGGGTATTGGTTGGTTGTGTTATTTCACCGCCCGCGGAATTCGACATAGATCGTGGCTATGGCCCGCTCTTATCGCTCTGACAATGTTCACAATCGGCGCAGTCAATGCAACCGCCACACTTCTTGTCCTGCCCGCACCCATCTTGGTTGCGCTGCATTTTCTTCCAACACACAACGGCATGCGTTCTGTTCTGACGTTTACTGTGCGCACAGCAGTGTTCGTTACTGGCACCTCGCTGTGGTGGATTGTGATGGTCGCCATTCAAGGACGATACGGCGCAGAGCTCTTGGCATATTCAGAGACTCTTGAATCTGTTTCATCTACTGCCAACGCCTTTGAGGTTCTTCGTGGCTTTGGGTATTGGCTGAATTACGTCGACTTAGATTCACTTCCTCTCACAAGTGCGACTCAGAAAATTGTGACGTCGCCACTTGCGCTATTGGCAACTGTTCTTCTCCCCCTGCT
>JBEDHS010000039.1:0-6277 GCA_041173945.1 Actinomycetota bacterium | reverse complement strand
GATGAATCGCGAACTGGGAAACGTCTTGACCAACGCCGACAACATCCGCAAAGACATGAAAGACGATTACGTCTCGGTCGAACATGTCCTTTTGGCGATGAACCAACGTGTCGGCATTGGAAGCGAAGAGATGTTGCAAGCATTGCGCGATGTGCGAGGTTCGCATCGAGTGACATCACCTGATCCTGAGTCGCAGTTCGCCGCCTTGGAGAAGTACGGACAAGATCTCACCGCGCGCGCACGTGAAGGAAAGATTGACCCTGTCATTGGTCGAGATGAAGAAATTCGTCGTGTCATCCAAGTTCTCTCACGACGCACAAAAAACAACCCAGTGCTGATTGGTGAACCAGGTGTGGGTAAGACGGCAATTGTCGAAGGACTTGCGCGACGAATCGCAGACGGCGACGTGCCAGAAGGATTAAAGGACAAAAGACTCATTGCACTGGATATGGCATCGATGGTCGCTGGTGCGAAATATCGCGGTGAGTTTGAAGAGCGCCTGCAAGCAGTGTTGAAAGAGATCACCGATTCTGCGGGACAAGTCATCACTTTTGTTGACGAGATGCACACCCTTGTTGGAGCAGGTGGCGCCGAAGGTGCAATGGACGCCGGCAACATGATCAAACCCATGTTGGCTCGCGGCGAATTGCGGATGATTGGTGCAACCACGTTGGATGAGTTCCGTAAATATGTCGAGAAAGATCCCGCCTTGGAACGCCGTTTCCAACAGGTGTACGTGGGTGAGCCCACAGTTCCCGACACGATTGCGATTTTGCGTGGCCTCAAGGAACGTTACGAAGTGCACCATGGTGTGCGAATTCAAGACTCGGCGCTAGTCAGTGCAGCCGTGTTGTCGAATCGTTACCTCACCAATCGGTTCTTACCGGACAAAGCAATCGACTTGGTCGATGAAGCAGCCAGCAAACTGCGTATCGAGATCGATTCTTTGCCCACTGAAATCGATGTTGTTCAGCGACGCATTTTGCAATTGGAAATTGAAAAAGTGGCGTTGGAGAAAGAAACCGACACAGCATCTCGCGAACGTCTTGAATCTCTCGATGAGGAATTGAGTGAACTGCAGTCCCAAGTGGACACGATGAAAACACATTGGGAGGCAGAGCGCGAAGCCATTTCAGCGATACGTACTCTGAAAGAAGAGCTCGAAACTCTGCGTGTGGCAGTTGAACGTGAAACAGATCTTGAAAAAGCAGCTGAGATGCGTTACGGACGAATCCCCGAGATTGAGCGACGTATCAATGATGCGACTCAACATCTCGATGAATTACAGCGTGATCATCGCATGTTGAAAGAAGAAGTAGACGCGGAAGATATTGCCGAAGTGGTCTCGAAGTGGACCGGCGTTCCTGTGAGCAAATTGCTCGAGGGAGAAATGCAAAAGCTCGTGCATTTAGAAGCGCTGTTGCATCGTCGAGTCATTGGTCAAGACGATGCAGTAGTTGCCGTTGCGAATGCGATTCGTCGTTCACGTGCGGGACTGTCCGATCCGAATCGACCGATTGGATCGTTTATGTTCCTGGGCCCGACCGGCGTGGGCAAGACCGAACTCGCACGCGCCCTGGCCGAGTACTTGTTCGACGACGAAAAGGCGATGGTGCGTATCGACATGGCCGAATACATGGAGAAGTATTCAGTCAGCAGGCTTATCGGTGCACCTCCGGGATATGTGGGCTACGACGAAGGCGGACAATTAACCGAAGCTGTGCGTCGTCGTCCATACAGCGTGGTGTTACTTGACGAAGTCGAAAAAGCACACCCCGATGTATTCAACGTGTTGCTGCAAGTCCTCGATGATGGTCGCCTCACAGACGGGCAAGGTCGTACGGTCGACTTCACCAATGTTGTGTTGATTATGACGAGCAACTTGCCAGGTGAACCCATTGAGTACTTCCGGCCCGAGTTTGTGAATCGCATCGATGAAATTGTTCGATTCCGTTCACTGACCGAAGAGGACTTGACGTCGATTGTTGAAATTCAACTCGAGCATCTCATTCAGCGCTTGGCTGATCGGCGCATCACATTGCAAGTCACTCCGGCTGCGCGAGTGATGCTTGGTGCACGCGGATTTGATCCGACCTTTGGTGCGCGACCACTGAAGCGATTAATTCAACGAGAGATTGCCGACAAAGCAGCCATCATCATTCTGGAAGGCAATGTTGGTGAAGGTGGCGTTATTCGGGTGGATGTTGCGGGCGACGACTTGGCCGTCACCGCACACTCGGAATAAATACCTTCTACATAGCCCCATCGTGTGATGTGGCACGTGGTCACGCGTGATTTTCACAGGGTCTACTATCGGGTCCATGACTGATGTTGCTGCTCGAAAAGGTGGACCGCGCTCGATAGCTGATTGGACGGAACACGCGCCGTATCAGCGATTAAAGATGCGCCGCTACACACCAAATGTGGGTGTTGTCATTGAGGACATCAATCTTGCAGATATTGATGAAGACACTGCCGAAGAGATTCGTCGCGCAGTCGCGGAACATTGCGTGGTGTTTTTCCGCGATCAACATCTCAGTGTGGAACAACACATCGCTTTTGGACGACGATTCGGGGAGCTAGATGTTCATCCAGCAGCAGCGAACGCCACGGGACACGAAGAAATTTTGGTGATTTCCGCCGATGAGAATTCCAGTCGTGCAAACGGTGAAGCATGGCATTCAGATGTGTCGTGCCAACCCGAACCTCCGATGGGAAGCATCTTGTATATCCAAGAGGTTCCTCCAAGTGGTGGCGACACGATGTTTTCGAACATGTATGCCGCTTATGACGCACTGAGTGACAACATGAAGCAATACCTCGATGGATTGGTTGCAATTCATGATGGAGAGCATGTGTATCGAGGTCTCTACACCGGCGTTGCCGACAAACCCACGTACCCACGAGCGAAACATCCCGTTGTACGAACGCACCCTGAAACGGGAAAGAAATGTTTGTTTGTCAACCGGGCCTTCACCACGCACATTGTGGGTATTCCGCGCGATGAGAGTGATGCAATTCTGAATTTCTTGTATCAGCACATGGAGCACCCAAACTTTCAGTGCCGTTTTCAATGGGAGCCAAATTCAATCGCCTTCTGGGACAATCGATGCGCGCAGCATCGTGCGATTTGGGATTATTGGCCACACCGTCGATATGGACATCGAGTGACGGTTATGGGAGACGCGCCGTTCTGATTCAGCCGAAACGGCGACGCAGTGCGTTGCCGTGTGCAGAAAAACCTTCATGATCTGACAGTGCGATGATCGTGTCTGCCATTCGTCGAAGTGCTGGTTCGTTTGCCTTAGCAATTGCGGTGCGCTTTAAGAAAGTTTCCACCGTGATACCCGATGACACGTGAGCAAAGCCGCTTGTGGGAAGCGAAGCAGGACAACCAATCACGAAGTTGCCCGCACTAAATGGCGTGTGTTGTCCCACCAGGATTTCGCCGGCATTCACCAAAAGGTCGATGAGTTGTTCTTCATGTTGAGGATCAACTGCAATCTGTAAGTGCTCGGGTGCATAGAGGTTGGCAACCTCTGCTGCCTCGTTGAGATTACGCACTAAGACGGCACCACCATTTGGGCCAAGAGATGACCGAACAGCAGTGGCACGTATGTCGGGCAGATCACCAATTTGAATCGTCAGTTCTGCATCCAATGCATCAAGAAGTTCTTCTGAAGTCGTCACTAACACCACCGACGAATCGGTTCCATGTTCAGCTTCAATCAATAAATCTGCAGCCAAACGACCGACGTGAGTGGTGTGATCGGCGATCACCACACTTTCTGTTGGACCTAGCAACATCATCGTGGCAAGACCATGGCGTTGCATCTCCACCTGAGCAATGGTCACCGCAGGACTTCCTGGTCCGACCACTTTTCGGACGCGGGGAATTGTTTGGGTACCAAAACCAAGTGCGGCAATACCGGCTGGTCCGTTCACACGAAAAACATTGGTGATGCCGAGCATCCGGCACACGACCAACACAGCAGGATCAACTTCGCCGTGACCGCCTGGAACTGGAGGGACAACAAGAGCGATTGTGGGCACTTGAGCAACAACTGCGGGGACTCCTAATTGGTAGGCCACGGAGGGGTAGCTGGCTTTACCACTTGGAACAAAAAGTCCGGCACTGGTGATGGGTGTGATTTTTTCTCCCGCTACGAGACCATTTTCAATCTCGATCATCCAGTCGCTGGCGCGCTCCAATAAATGGTCGTTGAATGCTCGAAGGTGAGAGATGGCATCGAGCAAGGCGTTTTCTAAGCCCTTGTCGACACGGGCTTCGGCGATCTCTTCTTCAGAGACACGCAAGTTCTCGGGCGCCACACGGATTCCGTCGAATCGCGCCAAAGCGTCGCACACAGCGTCATCGCCTCGGACGCGAACATCTTCAATCAACTCAGTAATCGAATCGCGCAGACGGGCATCAAAGATGTCGTCAAGACCGCGCCGACACAGGGCGTCTCGATCGCGAGGCGACATAGATGACCAGACTTGACGACGTAGAACGGTGTTCACACGTAAAAACCTACCCGTGCAGGGCTAATCAGGGAGAAGTACTTAGGCAAAAGCCAGTAGAGTTACTTTACGTTCCGAAAGGGGAGCGTTCATGGCCGTAACCGTTGTAGTGGGAACCCAGTGGGGTGACGAAGGAAAGGCCAAAGTCATCGACCTACTTGCGGCATCGCATTCGATCGTTGCTCGCTATCAAGGTGGCCACAATGCTGGCCATACCGTCGTCATTGGTGATCAGAAATATGCCCTTCAATTAACACCCAGTGGTGTCTTTTACGACACGGTGACTCCTGTTATCGGAAATGGCGTCGTCGTCGATTTGCCGACGTTGTTCGCCGAGATTGATTCATTGGAGTCGCGCGGCATTTCTACAGCGCGCCTCAAAGTATCGAGTCTTGCGCATCTCATTTTTCCGTGGCATCAATCGATGGATGCCGCTCTTGAGTCTCAACGTGGTGAGAGCAAAATCGGCACCACGTTGAAAGGAATAGGTCCTGCATACGTTGACAAAGTGCGTCGCTCTGGAATTCGTGTTGGCGAAGTGATGAACATCGCAGCGTTCGAGAAGAAAGTTCGCGAACGTGCCCTCGCTGCAAATGCTGAGTTGAAAGCCGTGGGAGCCGAAGCAATAGACGTAGACAGCGTGGTGTCGAAATTCAGCACGCTCGCACAACGACTTGTTCCCTATGTTGCCGACACTGTGAACATTCTCCACGATGCACGTGAGCGCGGCGAATCAATTCTTCTGGAAGGTGCACAAGCAACATTCCTCGATGTTGATCACGGAACATATCCATTCGTGACATCATCCAATCCTGTTTCAGGTGGCGCAGCTGTTGGATCGGGTTTGGGTCCGCGACATATCGATCGAGTGGTTGGTATTGCCAAGGCATACACCACGCGAGTGGGAATGGGACCATTCCCGAGCGAGCTCACCGACGAACTGGGCGATGCTCTCGTGGAAATTGGGAGAGAGTTCGGAACCGTCACTGGGCGACGTCGTCGAACAGGGTGGCTCGACACCGTCATGCTTCGTCACGCCACACGTGTGAATTCACTGACCGATATCGCACTGACCAAACTTGATGTGTTGGACACGTTCGATGAAATCAAAGTGTGTGTCGCTTACCGATTACACGGAGAGGTGATTCGCCATTATCCAGACACCGTGGAACTTCTTGCTGAAGTGGAACCGGTGTGGGAAACATTGCCTGGTTGGAAATCATCCACTGAGGGAATTACCGCATTTTCCGATCTCCCCGACAGTGCCCAACAACTCGTGCGTATCGTTGAGCGCGAAACGTCTATTCCAGTCTCGATGGTGGGCACTGGACCATCGCGCGATGCAATGGTGGTTCGTTCATGATTTCGCGGTACTCGGTCGCAGAGACTGACGCACTGTTTTCAGAACACGCAAAGATGGCGCGTTGGTTGGAAATTGAACTGTCTGTCGTTGAAGCAATGGCCGACGCAGGCGTGGTTCCAGTCGAATCCGCGGCCTTTTGTCGTCAACATGCACCACAGATTGACGATGACTTCGTACGCCGAGTCGAAGAACGTGAAGCAATCACACAACATGATGTCGCAGCGTTTGTTGATGTGGTGCAACAATCCATTGGCACAGAACATGGATCGTGGATTCACTACGGACTGACAAGCACCGATGTCGTTGACACGGGACTGTGTTGGGCGTTGAGCCAAGCAGCAGATCTGATGTTGTCGGACGTTGACTCGCTCGTCGCCACGATTGTGGACA
>JBEDHS010000038.1:0-10145 GCA_041173945.1 Actinomycetota bacterium | reverse complement strand
AGTCGCGGTCTTTCTGGACTTAGTCAATGTGTTGTTAGCTGGCGGAGCAGGCATTGAAACTGCGATTGTGACAGCTGCTTCGGCAGGTGATGGTTGGGCTTTTGAAGAGATACGACGTGCGATTACGCGCGCACAGAGTTCACGTCAACACTATTGGGACGCCATACAAGAGACCGGTGTGATACTTGGCGTTCAATCCCTTCAAGATGTCGCCCAAAGTATTCGTTTGGCGGGTGAACATGGTGGCAGAGTTCGACAATCCTTGATGTCTCGCGCAGATGCACTCCGGAAGAGCAATTTGGCAAGTATCGAACATGACGCTGAAATGCGCACCGAACGTATGGGTATTCCGATGGTGGTGATGTTTGTTGGGTTCGTGATCTTTATTGGTTATCCAGCGTTCGTGACCACCATGACCTCCCTATAGAAATCTCACACAAGAAAGAAGAACAAAATGACGTATGAAAAGCAATGTTTCGACTATTTCCGCACTCGTTACATGGTGTCGAGAGACAATGATCGTGAACGCGGCGAGGTGAGCGCCACAACGGTTGTTATGGCTGCAGCACTTGTGGCGCTTGCAATCACTGTGGGTGCGATTATCACATCTCGTGTCCGCGAAAAAGCTAACTCGTTGTATTTGGGGTAGCGATGAAACAGCATCTTCACCCGTTTCGGGGGGAAGTCTCTGTTGAGTCCGTCATCTATTTCCCCTCTGTTTTACTCATTGTGTTGTGTGGTTTTCATTTAGCAGCACTGCTACACACAACTCACGTGGGCAACCTCGCTGCCACTCGGGGATCGCATGCGGCATCATCTCAACTTGCGACATTCGGGAACATCTCCATGGCAGTCGATGAAGTGAATCGGGTGACAGGAGAACTGGGAGCTAACGCGGTGCGTCGCCCGACAATTTCGATAGAGGGGAAAATCGTCACGGTCTCTGTTTTTCTTGAATCACCCAAGATTGTTCCTTTTCTCCCCACTTCTGTTGTGAAAACAGCATCGAGTGCTCGGGAAATCTTTATGAAAGAGCAAGAGCGATGACCCGGCGAGGACGTATCTCGCGTAGGAATTGGAGCAAGAGCTCCTCCGACCAACGCGGGTCACTTGCGGCCGAGACGGTTCTTCTGGTTCCTGCCTTAGTTCTGATGGTCGTGTTCATTGTCTCTGTGGGGCGTGTCCAATCGGCATCTCTCGTCGTTCGTCACGCGGCTGACGTGGGGGCGAGAAGTGGGTCGCAAGCACATCTCAATGCAGCGGAATCGCGTGCGTATTCCCAGGCTTCGCAGGAAATGTCTCGTGCACAAAATATCTGTGCCTCCTCGCACGTCGATGTATCGATGAAACGGGGACAAGAACAACTCAGTGTGGTGACGACTGTGGAGTGTGTTGTACGCATGAACGGACTGAGTTCACTTGGTATTTCGCCACCAACAGTACGTGCGACATCAAGTGAAGTAATCGATTATTTCAGAGGCGAGCAATGACGAGTCAACGCGGATCTCTTTCAGCATTTGTTGTTTCAATGACCGCTGGCTGTTTGTCGCTTGTGGCTTTTGTCCATGACAGCGGACGAAGTCTGGCGCAGTATGTGTCGGTTGCAGATGCTGCTCAAAATGCCGCACGTCTGGGAGCTCAGGCGGTGGTGGACATTCGCTTGGGGAACCCGCGGATTGATGCTGATGCAGCGGTCAGTCGCGCTCAGCGTTTCCTTCGAGAATCAGGATTCACGGGAACGGTGACGACGGATCATCAGACGGTAACCGTGCGTTTGGAAAAAACTGTGCCGACGACGTTGTTAGGCCTGTTTGGTGTCGAATCTCGCACCATACGAGTCACTCGATCGGCAATTGTGATTGGTGGATGAGAAATGACATTAGTTCTTGTTGAAAATGAGACCGTTCTGGTACGTCTATATGGTTACCCGACAGTGCAGAACGGCGCCGGCGACATCGCGATATTTCGCAAAAGTCGGGCACTAGAGCTTTTGGTGTGGTTGGCGTTACACAAAGAGAGGCCTCGACGTTCGGCAGCACGAACAGCTCTGTGGGAGTTCGCTGTCAGCGATGCAACGTTTTCGACGGTCTTTTCCGACATGCGCCGTGCGTTACAAGAGTTAGCACCACGAAACTCGTCAAGCGACTGGTTCAAGCCCACGTATACCGACGCGATTTCAATGGATACCGATCTTGTTACCGATGCAGAACTTTTGTCTCGATGTTTCTCTGCGTTCAAAGAAGATTCATCTCGATGGGAGCCACTTGCTGATGTGTTGTTCACTATTCGAGATGCTCCATTTGCAGGAACAGAATTCTCCTGGGCAGATTTAGATGGAACGACAACGCGTTTGACAATCCTGGCAATTGAGGCGTCTGCCTCTCTTGCTCGGTGGGCACAAAGCGTGGGAGATAGCACTCTTGCATTGCGAGCTACATCTGCTGGATTAAAAGTCTTGCCAGGATGTGAAGAGTTACTAAAGATTGAACAATCATTCTTGCCTTCCGTATCTTCATCCCGATTGCGTCGAACGGGTTGATGTAGACGACTCATCTCTTTATGGTCACATGCACAATCACAACAAAGGAGTGCAGTGATGTCATTAGTAAGAAAAGTTGCGGCGGATTTTGATTGGCCAGCGTGGATGGCAGGTCGATCCATTCTGGATTTTCCTGAATCGTGGATCGATTCCAAGGGTGAAGCTGCAATTCGTGTAGAGGAATTTGAGGACAACAACGAACTTGTTGTCCGCGCAGAAGCACCTGGCGTGAACCCAGAAGATGACATCGAAGTCACCGTCACTGAGGGAATGTTGCGCATCATGGTGCAACGAAAAAAAGAATCGAAACATGAAGACGCTCGTCACTACCGCAGCGAATTTCAATACGGTTCGTTTGTGCGCAGTTTGGCCCTGCCAGCAGGCGCTACCGACAAAGACGTGAAAGCTCGTTATGTAGATGGAGTGTTGGAGGTTCGTATCCCGTTGAACGGCAAACAAGCCCAATCCAAGAAAGTCACTGTCACTCGGCACTAGCTCGTAATTTTCGTCCGTAATATGAAGCCATGTTCGGACGAAAAACACCCGTGATGATTACCAAGGAGCAAGCACTTCCTGGTCGCACCGATCAGACAATGCCGATTCCCGATTCTCATTTTGAACTTGGTGTCCCGTTGCAGGGTCCATGGCCAGAGAACGTTGACACTTTGGTTGTCGGCATGGGGTGTTTTTGGGGTGCAGAAAGAAAGTTCTGGCAAGCACCCGGCGTCTATTCGACAGCGGTTGGTTACGCGGGTGGCTTTACGCCGAACCCTGCATATGAAGAGGTGTGTTCTGGTCTAACGGGCCATACCGAAGTGGTTCTGGTGGCGTTTGATTCATCGCAAACAACTCTTGAGGAGATGTTGCGTGTGTTCTGGGAAAATCATGACCCGACCCAAGGCATGCGACAGGGGAACGACATTGGCACGCAATATCGGAGCGCTATCTATTTCAATAGCGACGCACAACACGATGCAGCAATACGGACTCGAGATGTGTATCAGCAAAAACTGAACGATGCTGGTTATGGTTCGATTACAACTGAGATTGCATCATTAGGCGATTTCTATTATGCAGAGCCATACCACCAGCAATATCTGGGCAAGAACCCCAACGGCTATTGCGGTATCGGTGGAACAGGTGTTAGTTGTCCTGTTGGGGTAGTTTAATCCTCAAAGACAATTTCAGCGCGAGCATCTTCCATCTGTGCTTCGGTGGGTTTACGGAAGATAAGAATCATCACAATTCCAGCAACGAAATAGATTCCTGCGTTCATGTTCCACGCCGTGTGAATTTCCTTGATGGCCTCGCCATTTATGACTTGCCCTGTCATTCTCCACTCTTCAATTCGCGCAAGTGCGGGCGCAGCAATGGCCAACGAGAGCGCCGCACCAAGAGCAGTACCTACTTGACGACCAGTTGTGTTGAGTGCTGATCCCATCGCAAATTGGGCGGGCTTCAAAAAAGCTGTTGCAGAACTAGACAATGTCGACATCGATAATCCAACCCCACAGCCAGTAAGCAGCATCCATGGGAAATAGTGGCTCCAGTAACTGGGTTCGACAGGAAGATTCAGTGTGAGCCCAAGCGTTCCGAATCCGAGGAAGATTGAGCCAACTAACAGAATGCGTGCATGACCAAAACGCATCGCGTATCGCCCAGCAAATGGTGCAATAAATGCTGCAGTTGCCGGCCCTGGCATGGTGGCCAACCCGGATCTCACGACGCTGTATTCCCACACCGCTTGCAACCAGAACGTATTCAACAACCACATTCCGATGAAGCCGGCACTGAACAGCAGTCCGGAGAGGTTGGCCGCGACGACAAATGGGAGTTTGAAAAGTTTTAGATCGAGAAGTGGATTTTCCACCACGCTGCAGCGTTGCACGAACAACGCGACGAGAACCAACCCAATGATGATTGAACCGATTGTTCCGCGGTCAACCCAACCCCACACTTCGCTCTGTGAGATTCCCAAAACCACGAGTGCGATTCCGGTGAAGCCGTACACAGCGCTTCTGTAGTCAACGCGTCGTTGAGCATTTGGATCTTTTGATTCATGAAGAATCTTGTTTCCGATGTAAATGGTGACGGCGGTTAAAGGAATGTTGATGAAAAATAATGATCGCCATCCGAAAACATCGACCAACAAGCCACCAATCGACGGCCCAAGTGCTGCGGCAAGACCACCTGTTGCTCCCCAGATCGCGATCGCTTGAGTTCTTTTCTCCACGGGAAATTCGGGTAACACCAACGCGATGGATGCGGGCGTCAACATTGCACCACCGAGTGCTTGAACAATGCGCGCCACAACCAACAAAACCGCAGATGGTGCAAGCCCACACAGCAACGAGCCAAGGCTGAACAAAAAGAGTCCGCGCAGGAATGATTTTTTACGACCGAAGACATCGGCGAAACGTCCTGCTGTTAAGAGACCCGCAGCATAGGCGATTGCATAAGCGGAAAAGACCCAGGTGAGAATGCTGCCACCACCAAGGTCGGCCTCGATGGTGCGCTTTGCAACAACAACAATCGAGACATCAAGTGAGACAAGAAACGTTGCGACCGCGGTCAAGCTGAGAACTTTGTATCCACGCGACATTCGTGGCGTCGACGAGGTGGTAGTCATGGGGCCCCCTTAGAGATAGATCCACAGTACTGGTGAGTCTGGGGACTGTGAATAGTTGGGCGTACTAGTCCCAACCGTGTTCGCGGATGTGTTGGCCATCTGCGTCTGTGGCGCGACCACGCCATTTGATAGACCCAGGCGTTTTCGACAACTGAGCTATCAGCGCCTGCATCGGCGTTCCTTCAACATTCACAATCGCCTGTCGAGCGGCATAGTGGGGGTCCGATGCGATGTCTTGCATGTCGAGAACGGGGCCCGCTGCAGCTTCGATATCTTCGAAAATCTGAAGCGCTTCAGCTTGAGTGTGTTCGGAGAACCATTTCTCGATCGCTTCATCGATAATTGCTCTGTTTTCGACGCGCGCAGAAAATGTGGCGAATCGTTCGTCGTTTTCGAATCCGAGCAAGGTCATTACGCGAGATGCAATCGAATCACTCGAGGTTGACATTGCAACAAATTTTCCATCGGCACATCTATAGACACCGCGCGGAACGGTGTAGGGGATGAGTGACCCCATTCGTTCTTGCATTTCATGTCGTGTCAACCACACAGTGATGAGGGGCCCCATGATGTGGAACATGCTCTCGAGTAGAGAGACGTCAACGACTTGTCCTTGTTCAGACCACAGTGCGACCATGGTCGCAAATGCGGCAACTAATCCGGTGACTTCATCGGTCAAAGCGATCGGCGGCAACATCGGATCTCCACCGGGTACGCCGGTGATTGATGCAAGCCCCGACATAGCTTCTGCAATTGTGGCAAAACCTGGGCGATGTGCATACGGCCCTGTTTGTCCGAATCCACTGACACGAGTAATGACGAGCGAACTATTTCGTTTGTGCAACTCGTCTGGCCCAAGGCCGAGTCGTTCCAGTGTGCCTGGTCGGAAGTTTTCCACCAAGACGTCTGCATCATCGATGAGACGGAGAAACACCGAACGGTCTTCGTCGTTTTTCAGATCGAGTGCGATGGTGCGTTTGTTGCGGTTGACAAGTCGCCACCACAAACCTTCACCATCAAAAGGGTCGCGCCACCCCATATTGCGCAAACTGTCGCCAGAACCTGGTCGTTCAACTTTGATGACATCGGCACCAAAATCACCGAGGTAACGCGCACAATTTGGCCCAGCCAACACCGTCGAGATATCGATGACTCGAAGACCGGACAACGCTGATTGAGTCATCGCAATGGCAAGACGAGGCAACGCTCTTCGAGTGTGCCGAGCGCATAGGTTTCGTAGTCAATTCCGAAATCTGAATACAGATGTCGACAGCGTTCACTCCAGTCGAGTGCTTGTGGGGTGGAGATGCGGTGCACAACTTGCATGACTCCACCGTCGTACACGCGGTATTCGGCCCATGTGCCGGGAAAATCTTTCACACAGCCAATCTCGATGCTCGGCACACCAGATTTCTGCATACGTCGAACACGGTGGCGGTGTGTGTGACCTGCGGTGTAGGCCACGACATTTTTATGACGATCAATCATGTCGTCGAGAACGTCGCTGCAATCCGGGTGTAGTCCGAAATATGTATCGCTGCGAGCACCTTCAATCCATTGTTGATGGTGCCCCATCACAATGACGGGAGTTGTCGCTTGTGAAAGATGTGCATCGAGCCATTCGAATTGTTCTGGTTCAATACGACCCGTTGTCTCTTGTGGAATCGTTGTATCCATTAACGCGATTGCTAATCCGGGAACAGTTATCCAATAATCGCCCGTGAATTCTTGTTGTCCGCGATATGCGTCGTGATTACCGCGTACTACGGCCAATTTTTCACCGAATGTGTCGACATAGTGTGCGGTGAAAGCGGCGAACTCTTCGTCGGTGCCATCTTGCGTGAGATCACCTTTGACGATGACAACATCAGGATTGAGTGCGCGAATCTCTCTGATGGCGCCAGCGTTCATCGTCACAGGATGTGGATCCTCGCCCTCTGCGGTGCGTTGAATTGGGCCCTCGGGGAGATCATCAATACGACCACATTCTGTTTCACCGAAATGAACATCATTCACCGTTGCGATACGCGAGAGCAATCTTCCCTCTGGCCGCGCGAGTGTGCGGAAATCAATTCCGTGTTCGGTGTATGGCGTATTGGGTTCGAGGTTTTCATGACGGATGACGTGTTGGCCGTGATGAAAAACTGCAAGGTCATCTGCAACTGTGGTCAGTTCAGTGCCCTTCGTTGACATGGTTACGAACCAGGTCGACCGCGACGGGAAATTGCGTTGTTCGCCCACCATCTGCCGCTAAATCGCCAACTCTCAGACGACGGGCTCTGTGACGCTGTGTTGGCAGCAACAGGTTGTGGCCACATCATGGTGACCGCAGCAGCAATCGCAGCCGCTTCTTCTTCGGTGGGAACTGGGTGAATCGATGCGATGTCAGTGTTCATTTTTTGATCACCAATGTCCGTGCTGCTTTGTCATGCCACGTCTGACTCTTTGGATCCCACAGCATCCATAAGAACCCTAAGCCGAATGCCAGAAGCGAAATGTTGGCCACCAAAATGCGTACGAACGCGCGACCCATGCCAATGGGAAGCCCCGTATTCATATCAACGATGACAGCTCCGTATCCACGCCTAAATGGTGTTCCGCCTTGGCCTTCCCAATAAATCTGCAACAAAAGAAATGCGATGACACCACCACCGCTGAGAAGTGTTGCCAATGGCGCGTCATCGTCCACATTGAGCCCCGTCAAAATAAGGGCAGTCAACATGACATATCCCAAATAGATCACAAATACATTGAGCGAGTCGAGGATGCGTCCCAACAAACGTTGCCAAAAAGTGGCGAGTGGTTCATTTCCAAGAACCGGCTGTGCTGCAGCCGCGTAAATCTCGCCGGCTTGTATGGGATTTGGTGCGGGCCAATTGTTGTCTTCGCTCATACGTCCTCCGTTTACAACGGCATGTTGCCATGCTTGCGACGAGGAAGCTCTTCGCGCTTCGTACGCAACATTCGCAATCCTGAAATCACTTTCTTGCGCGTGTCGGCTGGGTCAATGACATCGTCCACGTATCCGCGTTCGGCTGCGGCATAGGGGTTGGCGTACTTCTCGGTGTATTCGGTGACAAGTTCATTACGGCGAGCAACAGGATCTGCTGCTTGCTGCAATTCACGCTTGTACACAATTTCGACTGCGCCTTGTGGTCCCATCACAGCAAGTTCGGCTGTTGGCCACGCATAGGCGAGATCTGCACCAATTGATTTTGAGTTCATCACCACATATGCACCGCCATAGGCCTTACGCGTGATGATTTGAATTCGCGGCACTGTTGCTTCACAGAATGCATACAGAAGTTTTGCTCCGTGACGAATGATGCCTTCGTGTTCTTGATTGACACCAGGGAGGAAGCCAGGAACATCGACAAAGGTGACAAGGGGAATATTGAAAGCATCGCAAGTGCGCACAAAACGTGCTGCTTTTTCGCTTGATTCAATGTCGAGAACTCCGGCAAATGCCATCGGCTGGTTGCCCACGACACCAACGGTCATGCCATCGAGACGTGCAAATCCACACGTAATGGATGTTGCCCAATGTTGGAAGTATTCGAAGTACTCGCCGTCATCGACCACTTCACGAATAACTTTCTTCATGTCATAAGGCTGGTTCGGCGAGACTGGCAAAATATCGCGCAAGGCATCACATGAACGCTCTGGATCGTCACTGGGCTCTTCGGAGGGTGCTTCTTCCAAATTGTTCTGCGGAAGGAACGACAACAAGAAGCGCACATCGTCGAGACAGGCTTTTTCATCTGGTGCCACGAATGTTGCAACACCACTCTTTGAAGCATGGCTCATTGCGCCACCAAGTTCTTCCAAGGTGACATCTTCACCCGTCACTGTCTTGACGACGTCTGGACCGGTGATGAACATGTGGCTTGATTCGCGCACCATGAAAATAAAGTCGGTCATCGCAGGTGAATACACCGCGCCGCCCGCACATGGTCCCAAAATGACGGAGATTTGAGGAATGACTCCGGAGGACTGAACATTGCGGTAGAAAATTCCGCCGTAGGAGGCGAGTGAGACAACACCTTCTTGAATGCGGGCTCCTGCGCCGTCGTTCAAGCCGATGACCGGAGCGCCGACCTTGAGTGCGAGATCCATGAGCTTGTGGATCTTTTCGGCGAACACCTCGCCGAGGGCACCACCGAACACGGTGAAGTCCTGGCTGAAGACGAACACCTTGCGGCCGTCAATCGTTCCCCAGCCGGTGATCACACCATCGGTGTACGGACGCTCTTCGAGCCCCGCAGCATGTGCGCGGTGACGGGCGAGGAGGTCGAGTTCGTGGAACGACTCGGGGTCGAGCAGCGCCTGGATGCGCTCGCGGGCGAGCAGTTTGCCCTTTTCGTGTTGGCGCTCGACCGAGCGGGGACTTCCTGCGTTGTGGGCCTGCTCTTTGCGCGACTGGAGGTCGCGGAGCTTGGCGTCCATGGTGTTGTCGCTCACCGACTAGACGCTAGTCGGCAGGGTCGTTTCAGCCCCCGACGGTGGTCGTTGGCGCAACCGTCGTGGTTGGTGGAGCGCCCTCGGCGACGTTGATGGTCGTGGCCAAGGGCACGAGTTCACCCGTGGTCGTCGCACCCGTGATCTCGATCGACCACACTCCCGGTGCCTTGAGCATGAACAATCCGTCGCCGGCGATGATCACCGCTCCGGGACGCTTGAGCCCAGGCTTGATCGCGATGCCCTCGTAGCCGATCTCTTGCGGCACGAGGTTCACCGTGAAGTCGGAGATGCGGCTCGGCTTCAGCAGTTCGATGCGCATCGCATTGATACCAGTCTCGACGGGTGTGATCGACAGTACGACCTTGAAGCGATCGTTTTCGAGCTCCTGGCGGAATGCGTAGTTCACCGCCGCACGAGTCGACTCCGCCTTCGCCTGTGGTGGGTTCATCGGCACCGCCCACGCAGTGAGGGCGAACACAATGATGCCCGCAATGAGTTCGACGCGCACCGCGCGAC
>JBEDHS010000037.1:0-34711 GCA_041173945.1 Actinomycetota bacterium | reverse complement strand
CAACTGCACTTATGTCTGAACACGTTCCGGCCGGATATCGCATGGTTCGACTGACGGCTGAAAATGAGGACGGTTCGCGTGTCACTAATTTGAACGTCCCAGTTCGCATCAAGCTTGCTCGTCCTGCGATCGACTCAGCACCGGTGTACTCAGGTGATAACGGAGCAACCTGGCGACTTATGAACAGGTTAGACAGTGCTGTATTGCCAGACGGAGTTGAAGACGGTTACTACATTGATGCCGACGGTGACCTATGGGTACTGACTCGTCATCTGAGCATGTTTGGCGCTCTCGCTCCGCAAGCGATACCGATTGAGATGAGCACTGGATTGCCTGCACTAACTGTGGGTCAGACCACATTGCTCTCAATCTCTGGTGGAGATGGTGATGGTGTATTGAGTGCAATCTCGTTAACTCCAGAAATTTGTTCACTCGCAGATGACAACACTGTGACCGCACTTGCAGTGGGCGAATGCATCATCGAGGCAACAAAGACTGCGTCTGGTCGCTTCATTGCTGCGACGAACACAGTGTCCGTTGCTGTGTCGCCAGCTCCAGTGGTGGAGGAACCTGTCATTGATCAGCCTGCCATTGACGCACCTGTTGAGAAGGCAAAACCGAAGAAGAAGACCTCGAAAAAGGATTCAGGAACATCATCGATTGTTGTACCTGCCGTTGACGGAAATGACGATGTAGTTGACGATGCAGTTGACGATGGCATCACAGTTAATGACGGCAATATAGATAGCGGCGATTCATCTGATACTCGTGGTGATGATGGCAATAGTTTCTTGAATGTCCCTGGTGTTGGTGGCACACGACTTCTGCTCGTGTTGCTGTTGCTGCTCCTCATCGTTGGCGGGGGCGCGACATGGAAAAAGCGCCAGAACAATAGACAAGAAGAAATACAAATGTAAGAAGCCTCACTCCGGGGTGACTGATTAAGGTATCTCTCTAATGAAATTACGACATTCGCTGGTCTCGCTGTTTTCTTGCGGATTATTGGTAGTTGTGATGAGTGCGTGTTCAGAATCGACCCAAGATTCGGCAGAAACTTCAGTTGAACGTCAGGTGCTTTTATCTGAGATTTACTATCACGCCGCCACCGATAGCGACGCAGACGATTTTGTGGAGATTGTCAACGTTCACAACGAACCTGTCGCATTAACGGGATGGTGTATCAAAGGTGTTGGGTTCTGCTTCACAGATGTGACGGTTCTTGAACCAAATGAATACTTCGTTGTCTATGGGAAGAGTTTCTCTGGTCGTATGGGCAACAAAGGAGAACGAATTCGACTTGTCGACGCCCAAGACAATGTTCGGGACGAAGTTACCTATGCAGATTCTGATCCTTGGCCTGAGTCCGCCGATGGTGACGGTGATTCATTGCATCGAAAAGACTTAAATAGCGACGGTAACAATGCGGACAACTGGAGTGCCGCGCCACCTTCACCAGGAGAAGAATTTGTAGAGGGAACCGGATTGTCGATGACGAAGAGTCCAAAAGTTGTGATGACCGAGATTTTGTACAACGCCCTTGATGGAAATCCGGTCGCGGACTTTGTGGAACTGCACAATCAAACCTCGCAAGCACTCGCATTGAACGGTTGGTGTATGTCGGGTTCTAACGCGTGTTTTACAGCCAGCGATGTCATTGAACCACATGGTTTTCTCGTTGTGTCGGGCCTGTCTCATGGCGTGTCTCTCGGAAATGGTGGGCAGACACTCCAGCTGGTCGATGATGTCAATGAAACTCATGACGTCGTCAAGTATTCAGACTCTGGTCCATGGCCCGCACTTGCGGACGGACATGGACACTCTCTCCAGCGAATACGTCCATCGCTGCGGGGAGATTCACCGGCGCATTGGATGTCGGGAGAACCCACCCCGGGAAAAGCATTTGACGCCGTAGGCGTCGATTCTCTCGCATTATTCACAGAGGTGACATTCACGCAGTCGCCTTTACCCATGCAGACGGTTTCGGTGACGGCAACAAATCCTGAAATCTCAGCTGCACAACTTCATTACCGATACGGATTCAATGAAGAAGTCACTATTGAAATGACGAAGAGTGACTCACAAAACTGGACTGCGTCAATCCCGGGCTCAGATGCAGGAACCTTGATTCGTTTTCGCCTCTCCGGAGGTAATGACACGGTTGTCGGCCAATGGCCACGACAAGGTGACGGCGCCCTATATGGGGGAACTGTCGTGAAGGCGCCAGATGCTTCACCTCTGCCGCGATTGCAGTGGTTTATGGATCCGCAAAACATTTCGGCGATGAACAACAGCAAGAGAGATTTGTTCGGCGACACCGGATTTCCTGCTGTTTTCGCATATGACGGTGAAATCATCGATAACGCTCTGATTCGTGTGAAGGGTCAAGAGTCGAGGGGGAGAGATAAGAACAAATATAAAGTGACTTTGCCTGCTGGATATGAGTGGGACATGAAAGGCCTCATCGAGACCCCGATTAATGAATTCGGGTTGCATTCGATGTTGACCGACAAGTCGTATTCGCGCGAATTGTTGACATATGACCTGCAGAAAGTGGCCGGGGGAATGGCTCAGCAGGTGTTTCCCCTCCGATTGGAACTGAATAATGAGTTCTACGGTTTGTATCTGTACCACGAACAGCCCGACGGAAAATGGCGAGATAAATACGGATTCAGTGACGACGTCGTTGCTATTAAAGGCGAGCGAATCTCAACGCTCAAGACTGCGCATCTGAATCGCACTGATGAACAGATGAACATTGACTATCGCCGTCAGACTCAAAAATACGACTTCAATCAGGATGAGATGCGGTGGTTGATTCAGCAACTCAATCAGGAAGAAAGCAAAGTCACCGAGTTCATCTACAAACATGTGGATATTCCTCAAGTGGTGAATGCGTTAGCTGTGGCTCGGGTGGCTCAGCATGTGGAATTGGAACATAAGAACTGGATGTTGTTTTTCGATCCACGAGACGAAAAATGGAGATTTCAGGCGATAGATCATGACTTGAATTTCGGTAAAAAGTGGACTGCTGGGTGTAAATCACGGTGTGACGAAGTGTTCGCCAATCCGTATCTCACATATATGCAAGCGAATCGATTTACCCGCAGTTTTGTGAAGGTGCCTGAGTTTCGCGAATTACTCGATAGACGGACACGGACACTTTCTGATGCATTTTTGACAGAGGGAATTATTGAAAGTCGGTTGCAGCAACTTCACGCAGAAATGGAAGTGGATGCGATTCTCGACAAAGAGAAGTGGATTCAGTATGGAATTCGGCAGACATTGAAAGAGGCACAAGACTTAATTGTCGAGGCATACGCGCAACCGAAGCGGTGGTACTACATTCGCGACGACGAGAAATATTTGCCCTTGCGACAAACAGATACTGTGTTATACCGCGTTGACGACTCTCAATCAGGTCAGGTTCGCCTTACCAACACAGACGTGACATCGATTGATCTCTCTGGCATACGAATTGACTCACTAGAGGGTCGAGTACCGCCCGGGGTGGTTCTGTTGCCTGGCCAATCAGTCGTTCTGACCAGCGGGAGAGTCCCACGCGGAGACGTCACCAATAACGACATCTACGCCGCCATAGAACCAGTCGCAAACGACTAAATGGCACTGGTAGCGTGGAAATCCGCTACAGGCTCCCATCGTCTAGTGGCCTAGGACACCACCCTCTCAAGGTGGCGGCACGGGTTCGAATCCCGTTGGGAGTGCCAATTGGTTTGGGATCGTTTATCGATATTCGCAATCAGGAAATGTGTCAAGGACGCGTTGTACCCATTATGCGTAGTGCTTCTCGCCACGGAGTTCCACCCAAATCGGGTCGTAATGCGGTCATCGCGAGGCAATATTTGCTGAGGCTGATTGGTCGAATTCCCAGTGATGTGAAGATGCGGTGTGTGCGACCGACTTTTGTGGGTGACTTGATTTCAACAATCGCATGGTGCGGTCCAAGACGTAATTGCTGAATCTGTGAATGCACATCAAAGTCGGTATCGACGGTAATTCGCTCGCGCGAGACGGGGTCGAACAATGTCGTTCGAGTGAATAGGGTTTGCACGGTGTTGTAATAATCGCCGTGAAGCGCCGGATATCGCGCAGATGTCAATGCCCCATTCAGCAATGTGTAGTGCAGAGGTGACAGAGTCTCGCCAATAGTTGGTACGTCAAGATGCCAGCGCACTTTTTCGGTTTGCCCCCGAGGTTTTTTAATCTTTATCTCCAAGTAACCATCGTGAGGTTCGCTGTAGAAGCGAGTGCGAATTTTGAATCGCTTCCGACGTTGTTTGAGGTGGTCGTAGTACGTCTGAAGTTCGCTTGTGTCGTAATAGGTGGTTGTGTACGGGGCACTGAGAACATCGCGATTGCGGAGCACCAGCGTGGTCTCGGGTAAAGCGCCATACATCTCAGGCAATTTCGAGACTTCAACAAGATATTTTGTGTCGAACCGCCGTAGGAGTTCGGCCTGGGCGTTGAGCTCGGTCAGATCAATCGTGGCGAAATTAAAAAGCTCATTCATTATGAATGAGCGCGCACGATGAGCGACATGGTTTCTCGTACGAAGTCAATCTTTTGTACTGACAGACTCTGGACAGGCGAGCCGATTTGTTTACCCACGACTGCATGAAGTTCATCTTCGTCGGTGATGATGCGGTCTAATTCCACGAGAAGTCTCTGATACCGACGTGATTTGATAAGTCGTGGATGGTCAACGATGTACATGGTTGCTACCAACAAAATTGAAAACACGATCTTGATCTCAACGTCAAGACTAGGAAGACCAGTCATGAGTCCGATGACGAGTGCCACCATGGTGTATCCGATTTCAGATTGGGTGGCTTCATCTGATCGTAGACGAACAATGGAGAGCACCGCGAAAAGTCCGAAACCGACACCGACGTTCAAGGTTGTAGATGAAGAGAGAGCTGCTGCGACAACGAACAAGCTGACGTTGGTGGCGATATAGCCGACCGTGGTTTCTCGGCGTCGGTGCCGGCGGTAATAGATGACATAAGCAAGAAGCACAATCGCTACCGCGTTAATTGAAAAATCTTGTATGAGGGTGGTCAGATCGAGGTCGTTCATGCTGAGTTCACATAGTAGTCGCCTCTGTACAATCGGTCTGTGACGCGAAAATCCAAGTGGACATGGGTGCTGTTGGTATCGATACTTGGTTCAGCTGTCGGGGTCGCTACCTATCTCGACGTACCAACGCCGACACTTGATGGTGATCGACCGCGTGCAGATGTCTACATCTCGGAAGTGAATTATCACGATGTCTCCGACGATGACTCGCTCGATTTTGTTGAGATTCATAACGCAGGTGACGGGGAGGTCTCGCTTGACCGATGGTGTCTGAGTGGGGTCGATTTCTGTTTTGACGAAAGTTCCGTACTGGAAGCAGGCGCGGTGCGTGTCGTGGCAGGGAGCGATGTTGAGGGCAAATTCAGCAATTCTGGCGAGACGCTGCAGTTGAAAAATGCCGTGGGCGACGTGATAGATGAAGTGTCGTATTCAGATAGTGCGCCATGGCCGATCATGACTGATGGGCGTGGGCGATCGCTGCATCGCATCCGCCGTGGCGAGCCTGAACTTTCAACGACAACGACCGCGACAACAATGCCTTCCGCTCAGTCCGAGGGAAGTGCCGCGAGTGCGTGGATTGACGATGTGCCATCTCCTGGTGTGGTGTATGACGCTGAATTCAGAGGAGAGTTGCGTCAGTCGACAATTGTGGTCAGCGAGATTCACTATCACTCGGAAAACGACAATCCCGCCGAAGAATTCATTGAACTCACAAATGTGTCGTCTCAATCTGTTTCATTATCACGGTGGTGTCTTGTAGAGATCAACCGTTGCTTCGATGACGCTCCTGTTCTCGAGCCTGGATCTTCGTTCGTGGTCACGCCAAACGATTCACAGGTCGAGCTGAGTAACAGCCGCGGAGTACTGCGACTGGTTGATGAACAAAAAAACATCGTTGATGTGGTCTATTACGAAGACAGCGGATTATGGCCTGCACTTGCCGATGGACATGGTTGGTCACTACATCGACGAAATGAACAACTGTGGGGGACTGAACCAGGGAACTGGGATGGAGGGGACCCATCCCCTGGCATAAAGGGCGCTATGGCGTGGACACAGTCGTATCTACCCATGTTTGAAAATGTGTCGGCAACGGTGTCGCCAACTGCGACGCAGGACATGACAGTGACTGCCATGGTGCGTGATGGTGGAGATCCGACGTTGACCTACAAGATTGGGTTTGACAACGATGTCGACGTGGCAATGCGTGCAACGACCTCTGGTGTGTATAGCGCAACCATCCCCGCGCAAGCAGCAGGTTCATTGGTGCGGTACAAGTTGTTAAGTACCAATGACGCGACCGCGGGAACGTGGCCACGCATGGGAGATGGAATGGTGTACCGCGGGACAGTGGTGCAACCAGAAAACGACAGTTCGCTGCCGCGCATGCAATGGTTCGTTGAAGATGACTATTACTCACAGATTTTTAATGACCCAGGACTTTATGGCGACAATGGGTACCCCACCGTTCTTGCATTCGATGGGGAAGTGTTCGACGGTGCAAAGATCCGAATGCGTGGAAATCAATCACGCTTGAACCCCAAAAAGAAATGGAAAGTCGTCCTGCCAGCGGGATACGAAACCACTCTCGGAGGGTTACTGGCGAACCCTGTTAATGAGTTTGCATTGAATTCGTCGTTCACCGACAAATCGTTTGTTCGTGAAATTTTGACAAGCGAATTGCAGAAGCTTGGTGGGGGCATTGCACAACAGGTATTTCCTCTACGACTTGAGAAGAACAATGAGTTCTTTGGGTTGTATCTGTATCAAGAGCAACCCGATGGTCAATGGCGCGAAAAATTCGGATTTTCCCGCGACACCGTTGTTTTTAAATCGGACCGACAAGCCACGTTGCGTCTCAGTCATCTTGATCTACCCAATAGCGAGATGCGTCAGCGGTATCAACGGCGATCACAACGTTGGTTAGAGCATGTCGATGAAGTGCGAGACTTAATTCGTCAAGTCAACAACGAGAATGAAAAAGAACTTCTCGATTTCGCCTACAAACATCTTGATATTCCGCAAATTATTGAAGCTTTGGCAACGATGCGGGTGGCTCAACATCTGGAATGGGAGCACAAAAATCACATGTTGCTGTTTGATCCGGCCGATCAAAAATGGCGACTTGTACCGATTGACTTCGATTTGAATTTTGGTCGTCAATGGGTAGGCGGGTGCAATGCAGTGTGTGACACGGTGTCGGCGACCGCCTATATGGAATACATGGAAGGAAATCGCCTGGGCAGGCTATTTTTAAAGACTCCCGAATTACGTGAGATGCTCGATCGTCGAACCAAGACGCTGGCAGATCTCTATCTTGCTGACGGATATCTCGAGAAACGAATCTCTGAATTAGAGGCGATCCTGCGTGATGATGCTGTATTAGATCGCCAGAGGTGGTCCACCTATGGTCAAAGACAGACCATTCAGCAAGCACAACAGATCTTGATCGACAACTATGTAAAACCTAAACGTGATTTGCTGACAGGTCCTGCGTCGCCACGACTACCGGGCCCACAAAGTGACACCATCTCCTACACATTGACGGGCACAGATCTTGTGACAATCACAAATACCGACACCGTGGTGATTGACATCTCCGGAGTCGAAGTACCGACTATGTCGGCTCGTGTTCCTGCAGGAACAGTGTTGCGACCAGGGCAATCTGTTGTCTTGTCTCGCGAGCGGGTTCCTCACGCGGGCGATCTGCGTCAACTGCAGGTGTGGGTTCCATCGACACCGTGATGTGTCATCGCAATGGTCCGCCAAGTTGAGCAACCCATTGCGAACGCCGCACTGGCTGTTCGATGAAGTAATAGGACAATGCACCACAGGAGACGGTGAGTGCAAACGCCAAGATCGCTGTCACTGGCCTGGAAATGTCGGGAGCATGTCGATGCAGAAGTGTGAGGACGGGAATCTGCCAGATGTAGAGACCGTATGAGATCTTGCCGATCCATTCCATTGACGGGTGTGTCAATACCGCGCTGGCCGGGAACACACCCATGGCAAGAGAGACAATGACGATGAGTGTGGCGATGTCGAACAGGGCCATTCCGCCATCCCAGATGAAGGGCTCCCACCCATCGGCGATGGAGTAAACACCTGCCATGGTCACGAGAGCAGGAAGTGCAAGGAGACGAATGAACATTGGCGACACGTAGTTGGTTTTAAGCCACATAGCAGCACCCAAGGCACCGACAACGAGGCTGACAATTCGTGCATCGGTGCGCAGATAGGCAGACAAATATCCCCGAGTGTTAAAAATCCACGCGAGCCACAGGTACAACGCGGGCACCATTGCAATCAGCAGTGCCATCGACACGGAAATTTTCTTGATGACACGGAAAAGCACAAAGATGAACAGTGGCCACAGGATGTAAAAGTGTCCTTCAACCGACAGTGACCATAAAGCGCCGTTTTCTTCAAGCAAATTGGTGTCCGACAAAATTGCATAGTTCGCAAACTGAAAGATCGTCGACACCACCATGATGACTTCGTCGCGCATTCGACCAAACGGCGGGTAATCAGAGAACGCGGCGTAAATAAAATGAGCCACCAGAAAAACGAGAACTGCAGGAAAAATTCTGGCTGTGCGACTGACATAAAAACGCCGAAGCGCAAGTGAGCCGTTTGCGTGTCGTGTCTCGAGAAGTTTGTAGGTGATGAGAAAACCGCTCAGCACAAAAAACATGTTGACGCCTAAGAATCCGGCACGGCGAAACTGCCCGTACCAATTTTGTTCATCCAACCAGGGAAGCCCGATGGAAAAATGCGACGCAAAGACGACGGTAACGGCAATTGCTCTCATTCCGTCGAGGCCTGCGATCGTGCCGGCGTTCGTTCGTGTTGTGGTCACGAGAATTTCCCATCGATGAAGTCATCAAAATGGTCGATTCGGTCCACACAGCCACCGTAGTAGGTGTGAGTTTGGTGGTCAGATGTCGGTGGTGGCGTAGTCAAAGGTGGGAGACTAGACGCGGTGTTTGCAAGTCTTTTATCGTTGCCCGAAGCAATTCTTTTGGGAATCGTGGAGGGGATTACCGAATTTCTCCCTGTGTCATCGACCGGTCATCTGCTCGTGGTGTCAGATCTCATTGGTTTTGCAGAAGGCGATGCACAACAAGCCGCAGATACCTATGCCATTGCCATTCAATTCGGTGCAATTTTGGCGGTGCTCGGGTTGTATCGAACGCGTGTCGTGTCGATGTTGCGAGGGGTGGCAGGTCGTGATGATGATGGTCGACATGTTGTCGGGGCGCTCTGCGTGGCATTTCTTCCCGCTGCGCTTGCGGGGGTCGTGTTCGGAGATGCCATTAAAGATGCATTATTCGGACCAGTGCCCATCACTATCGCGTGGTTCGTTGGTGGAGTGTTGCTCCTTGCGTGGACACCGCGTTCAGGAAATATTGCGCTACACCAGATACCACTTAAGTCGGCAGCGATTATTGGCGTTGCCCAGGTCATTGCTTTATGGCCCGGCGTCAGTCGAAGTTTGGTGACTCTTCTCGCCGGTCTGTTAGTCGGGTTGTCATTATCTGCAGCTATCGAATTTAGTTTTCTTCTCGGTCTCATCACCTTGAGCGCAGCCACCATTTTTGACACGGCGCGCCATGGCGACCAGTTGGTCGAGATGTTCGGGTTGATGACACCGCTTGTCGGAATTGCTACTGCATGTGTGACCGCAATTATTGCAGTGCGCTGGATGGTGTCGTATCTGGGGAGTCGATCGCTAGCGATATTTGGTTGGTATCGCATCGGGATTGCCGCAACAACTGCAGCGTTAATCGCAACCAACACTATTTAGTTCGACCTATTTCACGTGCGGCAGGACATGTTCACCGATTAGTGAGATGTGATCGAGGTCGTCGAGATCGAGAACTTGTAGATACATCCGTGATGCGCCAGTTGATGTCCACGAAGAAATTTTCTCAATCACTTCACTTGGTGTTCCACAGATTCCATTTTGTCGCAGTTCATCGACCTGTCGACCAATACGGGCTGCACGCTCGGCTATCTGTTGTTCGTTTGCGCCGACACACACCACTTGGGCGACGGAATAGACAAGAGAATCTGGATCTCGGCCGATCTCGTCACAGGCTGAACGGACGCGATCTCGTTGTTGAACAAAGTTGTCCATGGAGTTGAACGGCAAATTGAATTCAGCGGCATACATGGCAGCTAGCCGCGGGGTGCGACGTGGGCCACCGCCGCCAACGATGATGGGCGGAGGAGACTGCACAGGCTTTGGGAGAGCGGGCGAATTGGTGAGTGTGTAGTGGCGCCCTGTGAAGCTAAACGTCTCGTTGTCTGGAGTGTTCCATAAGCCAGTGATAATCGCGAGTTGTTCAGTCAAGATGTCGAAGCGTTCTCCCAGTGGGGGAAAAGAAATTCCATACGACTGGTGTTCGTCGAGAAACCAGCCAGCACCAAGACCGAGTTCCACACGACCACCTGACATGTCATCAACATTTGCCACGCTGATCGCCAGTGGCCCTGGTTGTCTAAATGTCGCCGAGTTGACGAGCGTGCCGAGACGAATGGTCGATGTCTCTCGTGCGATACCGGCGAGTGTGATCCATGCATCACTTGGGCCTGGCAAGCCACTGACATGACTTCCCATTTTTTGATAGTGGTCACTGCGGAAAAATGCGTCGAAACCTGTTTGTTCGGCGCGTTGTGCGACGTGGAGAAGTTGTTCGTAGCGTGCGCCCTGTTGTGGTTCGGTGAAGATTCGAAGTTGCATAGAGCAAACTTAACGGGGTATCACCCAGTCTTCATGAGCGATCCGTAATTGATGAGGTAAACGTGCGAGATGACGATGAGGGATGCGAGGCAACATGGTGCGCACCGCGATGGTGCGAATGGGCTCGACGGCGATATTTTCACTGACGCCAAACATCGCACACCGCTGGAGAGCGCGTACAAAAGGACTGTGTCGACCGTGGGTATACGACACACCAAGCGCACTAGCCAGATCGGTCATGTCGCAGGTGTAGCCATTGACATCTGTTGAATGAACAAGACCCGACACGAGCCGACGCGCAAGCCATGTGGCGGTGGGTCCCAAAATGGGGAGCCAAAACATCTCGACATAAGGGTCATCGATGGGGTATCCCGTTGCTTCAACAACAGGGTCTGTCCATGGGATGACGCGAATGAGTGAATCGTGCGATGCCGACACGCTTGTGTGGGTCGGTGGTGGGTTCATGGTTCTCCTTGCATCTAGTTGGGCGCAATGTGTGCAAAGAGGCAACAATGGTGGGTGATGGATGACCAGATGCCAGATGTCGAACAGTTGAATGAAGTGGCGAACTGGATTCGTGAGGCTGAACGTGTCGTCGTATTTTCCGGTGCAGGTATTTCCACCGATTCAGGAATTCCTGATTTTCGTGGGCCTAATGGTTTATGGACACAGAATCCTTTGGCTGAAAAAACATCGACCTTGAGTTACTACTTGAATGACCCAGAGGTGAGAAAAGTTGCATGGGAGGGTCGCGTACGAACTTTTGGTGGCACGGCGAAGCCCAATGCCGGGCACTACGCGGTCACGGCACTTCATCGCGGAAACAAGTTGCACGCTGTCGTCACCCAAAACGTCGACGGACTTCATCAGGCTGCAGGGCTGGATGACGATCTTGTTGTGGAAGTGCACGGGACGATTAAATTCGCACGGTGTTGGGGCTGTGATGACCGCCGACCGATGGCCGACTTTATTGAACGCGTGAAAGCCGGTGATCCGGACCCACATTGCGAACTTTGTGGGGGCGTGGTGAAAAGTGATGCAATTTTGTTTGAACAAGCACTTGTTCCCGAAGTGATTGATCGCGCGATGCGAGTGGCGGAGGAGTGCGATGTGTTGTTGGCGGTTGGCTCCACTCTGGCGGTCACGCCAGCTGCCTACGTGGTGGAACGTGCACGTGCGAGTCAATCGCGAGTGGCGATCATCAATGGAGGCCCGACCGAGCGCGACAGATACGCCCATCTGTGTCTGCGGGGCTCCATCAGCCCGATTCTGACCGATCTCGTCAGGCGTGCGGGCCTAGAGACGTCCTAGCCTTTGTCAATGTTGGGCCCACCTAGCGGTGCTGAATTCCTGACTTAGTTGGTAGGGTTTTGCCCATGGCTTCATTCCGCGATCTGTTGGCTCGAGCAAAATCTGAAATCACCGAGATTGAGACCGCAGAGGCTCAAGACATGATTCAGTCAGGTGGGGTTTTGGTTCTCGATGTGCGCGAACCAGACGAGTACGAACAAGGTGCATTGCCGCAGGTTTTGCATATTCCACGTGGTCATCTTGAAGCACAAATTGAAGGTCGAGCCACCGATCGTGATCAGAAAATTGTGGTGTACTGCGCGGGCGGTGTTCGTAGTGCATTTGCTGCGCGCACGCTGCAAGAGTTGGGTTATACCAACGTGTTTTCCATGGCTGGCGGGTTCGGAAAGTGGAAAGACGAAGGACGTGAGTGGCGTCAACCTGTGCAGTTGACTCCCGATCAACGAAATCGTTATCAGCGACATTTGTTACTGCCTGAAGTGGGCGTGGAAGGCCAAGCAAAATTGTTGGGCGCCAAAGTGTTGATGCTGGGTGCAGGCGGACTTGGTTCGCCGGCTGCTTTGTACTTGGCTGCGGCCGGCGTGGGAACAATTGGCATTGTCGATATGGACGAAGTTGATGCGTCGAACTTGCAGCGACAGATTTTGCACAATATGGATCGAGTGGGTGAGCGCAAGGTTGAATCTGCGCGACAAACAATTGCCAAGTTGAACCCCGATGTCGTGGTGAAGACCTACGACACGCGCCTTGATGCCAGCAACATCATGGAAATCATGGAGGGCTATGACGTTGTCGTCGATGGAGCAGACAATTTCCCCTCGCGATATCTGTTGAATGATGCAAGTGTGAAATTGGGAATTCCCGTGGTGCACGGAAGTATTTTCCGTTTCGAAGGAATGGTGTCGGTCTTTCATCCAAAACTCGGTCCGACGTATCGCGACATGGTGCCAGAGCCGCCTCCGGCCGAACTTGCACCGTCATGTGCCGAAGCAGGTGTTTTGGGGGTGTTGCCGGGCATTGTGGGTTCAATTCAGGCCCTTGAAACCATCAAAATCATTCTTGAATTGGGTGACCCACTTATTGGTCGTATTCTCACCATCGACACCACTGAAATGTCGTTCCGAGTGTTCAAATTGCGTCCCGACCCGACCAATCAGGTCACTTGGGAAAACAGAGACCGAATCGAAGTACGAGATCTCGATGGTCTGTGCGCGCCGTGGCTTTCTCATTAGTGCCTAGTCACTCGTGCATAGTCACTAGCGTGGAGTGAATGACAGCCTCAATTGTGATCGTGGGTGCCGGGTTTTCCGGTGCTGTGGTCGCGCGAGAACTAGCTGAAGCAGGAATCGCCTCGTGGGTTGTTGATGGGCGATCGCATGTGGCGGGAAATGCCCACACCGAACGTCGTGAAAACGGTGTCATGGTGCATGTGTATGGACCTCACATATTTCACACCGAGCACACCCACGTGTGGGACTACATCAACAAGTTCGGTGCGATGGAGCGTTACAACCATCGCGTTAAAGCAACGACGCAAGGAAGCGTGTATTCGTTGCCGGTGAATCTTCACACCATCAATCAGTTTTTTGGTTTGACTTTGTCGCCACAACAGGCACAAGAGTTCATTGCTGCTCGCGCAGATTCCAGCATCGGTACGCCCGTCACATTTGAAGACCAGGCCTTGAAATTTGTGGGACCAGAGTTATACGAAGCGTTTTTTAAGGGCTACACACAAAAACAATGGGGAATGTCGCCTACGGAATTGCCGGCTTCAATTCTCGCGCGGCTTCCCGTGCGGTTTTCCTACGAAGACAGTTACTTCAACCATCCGTATCAAGCCATTCCACGTGACGGGTACACCCCGATTGTCGAGGCGATGTTGGATCATCCACTAATCGACGTGACATTGAATAAAACTCTGCAACCCGCTGACCTCGCAACTGCAGAGCATGTGTTTTGGTCCGGACCAATCGATGAATATTTCGGCCACAGATACGGTCGCCTGGGCTATCGCACGTTGGACTTTGTTGAGTCCCAAGCAGATGGTGACTTTCAAGGGTGTCCGGTAATGAATTATTGCGATCTCGATGTTCCATATACGCGCATCACCGAGCACAAGCACTTCGCGCCATGGGAACACCATGAAGGCACGACCTTGTACACCGAATACAGCCGCTTGGCTGAAGTCGGCGACATTCCGTACTACCCGATTCGTCTGGTGAAGGAAAAAGAGCAACTGGTGCAATATGTCGAGGCAGCTCGTCGTGCCCAGAACGTCACGTTTTTGGGCCGTCTTGGCACCTATCGCTATCTCGACATGGACGTGACCATTAAAGAAGCCCTCGATGTAGCGGCTGAATTTCTTGCCTGCCGGCGTGACTCTCGTCCAATGACACCGTTGGTGGTCCAGCCCCTGTGAAACTAGACAGGTGAGTCTTCATCCCCTTGCTCGGATCCAGATCCCATCGCCGACGTTTTCTGATCCGACTCTGTATGTGCGAACTGACAGGGGAGTACTGACAAACGAGGGTGTGCGTCTGTCGATTGGTGACCGCGTGTCGTTTGATACCGCGTTTGGTGTTTTCTCGGTCGCTCGATGGAAGCGTCTCAGTACCATCACTGACCTTGTGGCCTCTATGGATGTGCAAGGGTCGTGCCGCATTGATTTGGTGGCACATACAGCTGGCGTTGACACGGTGATTGATTCCACTGATACGGAAAATTCCGTCTGTTGTCCGAATCTTGCAGTGCTCGATTGTGAATCGATGTATGTCACAGTGACAGCATTGGCTGACAACGTGATCGTGCGTACGGGCGAATGGCAAACTTCCACATCTCCCGTGCGTGATGTTCATCTCGGAGTTGCGATCACCACGTTTAATCGCCAGGAATATGTTCTGGCCACTATCGACAAGTTGATTGAAATTGAATCCACAATTTCAAGCGTTAAGGGTCATATGCAGGTTCTTGTCGTGGATAATGCGCGAAATCTTGCGCCAAATATTCCCGATGGTGCCCCTGTCACTGTTTTACCGAATCCCAACCTGGGGGGAGCGGGTGGCTTTGCTCGAGGGTTGATTGAATTCCGCAATGCAGGGTGGAGCACGCACGTGGTGTTCATGGACGATGACATCTCGCTTGAGCCCGAATCAATTTTGCGCACAATCTCGTTGTTGACTTTTGCGCGCTCGGAGGACTTGTGTGTCCATGGCGCGATGATGAGCGAAGAGTTTCCTTGGATGCAGTTCGAGGCAGGGTCGGAATACGAGTTTCGCTCGGTGTATCCGTTGAGGGCATATGGACGCGGTGTTGATCTTCGCCAACGTGAAGAGATTCTGCGCGATCAGCCTGAACCTGAGATGGCCTACTCTGCGTGGTGGTTCACCGTGTTTCCCATGCACATTGCCAAGGACAATCCACTTCCCGTGTTCGTTCGCGGCGATGACGTGGCGTTCGGATTGATGCACACAGGCAAACACACGGTGACATTGCATGGAATTGCTGTGTGGCACGCCGATTTTGCCCTAAAGAACAATCCGAACTCTCTGTACTACGAATTGCGTAACTTTGCTCTTATTGACACGTTGGTGTTTGATAAGCACACGCGTTGGCATCTGGCGTGGCGTTATCTCGGATTCGGATTCCGCAATGCGTATTCTCACCGGTACGCCAGTGCTGAATACATGATTTGGGGAATGAAGGATTTTCTTGCTGGACCCGATGAATGGATGAAGATTGACCATGCTGCTAAACATGATCAACTGCGTCAGGTGAATGAAGAAAAAGCCTCACCTTTGTCGGAGGATCTCGTGAAGTTGGGATTTTCTCCCACAAAACGAAAGTCTGTTCGCCTTATCGGCTTTATGTTCTCGCCATTTTTCGGCGGGGGAAGATGGATGCCGTCATTTATGCGAACACAAAAAATTGGTGTTGCTCAGATTGATTTGCGTGCAGTCGGATTAGCCATCCGCCATGATCGGATTCTGTATCGTCATCCTCGGTTTGATGAAGGTTTTATGTGTGAGCGTGATCCGGAGAGATTTGTACGTATTCAAAAAGAGGTTTTCGCAACCACGTGGCAATTGTTGCGTACGTATAAATCGTTGAAGAAGGCCTACCGCGAGAAGTATCCCGAGATGGTCAGCGATGCTGCATGGCAACAACGATTTGAACTGATGTAGCTATCTATCTGCGTGACAATCGCGCTACGGACATCATCAATGAAGTCCAGGTTTCGTAGTTCACAGTGCCCGTTGCTTTTATTTTGGCTCGACGCTGATACGTCTTGACGTGATTAACCAGTGTTCGGTCATACACCCCAGTGACACGAATTTTCTTCTTGAGGACTCTGGCAAGTGAACGCTGTACAGATTTCACTGCGGAATTTCGGGTACCCATCGACAGCACTGCCGCACTCTTTCGACGCCCAAGACCCAGTGCATCCCAGGTTGCTCGGTCTACTTTTCCAGTGGCGGGGAGGCCAACTCGCCTTTGGAATCTCTTCACATTTCGGGTGGTTGATGGTCCATAGATTCCTTGGGTCGGAAGTCTTCTTGACCCTTTCAATTTCAACACAGTGTTGAGGCGTCGCTGCACGGAGACAACCATGCGGCCGCGATTATTTTGCGCAAGCGGGAGCCCAAAGACGACATGTGATGATGAAGCCGAAACGGGAAGCAAATTTTGTGAACGAAGTGCATCGAGTTGTGCACGAAGGAATAGTGCAAACTCGGGCTGACCCGAGAGGTTCAGATGCACCCCATCACTATTGAACCAACGCCATCTCTCTGGAGCGCCGCTATAACTGTTCCAATCAAAAACAGTGACGTTGGGATTACTGGCAGCTAATGATGTCAGCACTTGATTTGAGCGTGCATAGTCACGGGTAGCGGATCGAGTTGACATATTGACAAAAATGATTCGCTGTACCGATTTTGACATCAGAGCGGACATCATTTCTTGGACTTCAGTGGAAAAGGTGGCCGGATCGTCGTTGTATCCCAATTGAACGATTGCCACCGCAGGAGTCGTTGTTGCATTCACCACGCCGACACCATCAAGATTCAGGCTTGCTGTTTGGACGGGGTTCATGCAGCCCGCACCCGCCATTCCGCGCCCAACGCACGCTTGGTAATTCACATCGGGATACGCGGGCACAACCGCTGTTTGAAAGTGAGTTGTGATTCCTTCACCGACAGAGTCGCCGACATACAAAATTGACCCGACCGGTGCGTCGGCTGGGTTGCCTGTGGCGATGTGGGAGATTCCGTACCAGGGAGCGGGCAAGTCGAAAGCAGATTTAAAGGCCCATCCGGTCAGTTTTTTAGTTGCGGCCGTACCTGTGATGATGACCTCTGTGGTGTATCCGCCGTAGTTGCCACCCAGACCATCGTGGCGTGTTGACACGTCAAGCAAGACGCCAATCTCGGGGTATTTCAACTGAATCGCACTCGCGGAAACTATGCGTGTCCATGATTGTCTGTCTGCATCTGCTGCAATGTCGCCAGGGTCTGCTTTTGCAGGGAATGTGCCACCAGCTGTGCGGCCGCCATTTGATGAGGTGTACTCGGTGCGTGTTGGTGTGCCATTTGAATTTTGAATCACGAAGTTCGCCGTGTCGCTGACCGCTCTATCACTTCGTGGATCCTCCAAGACTGTGACTGACGATGACCCAAAATTACGCAATGCTGCACCGCCATAGACCTGGCAATCCTGACTGTCGCAGGTCTTTGCAAATGAGTAGCGAGATTCCGACAAGGCATAAGAACGAGCGGCAACGGCTTGAGCCCTTAGTGCATTAATTCCCGCTCCACCGGCAGAATCTGCCCAAGAGGCGGGAGATTCACGAGGAACAACACCGCGCAAGTACGACTCTGTTCCGACGCGATTCACGGTTCGGTATGCGCCGTTCGCATCATTGGTTGCACGAACTATCCCGCGGTAGTAACGAATTCGAGTGGGCGATCCCACTTCACAGACTCCAACAAGATCACTTGGATTTGCAGCTGCGGGATTTTGACTATTCGCTGTTGTGAAATCAATTGGACCTGTTGCGCGACTTGCGATCAACGTGAACCCCGATGGGGTTCCTGTAGTTGAACCACACGAAACAGCATTTGATGCATACACGTCGTAGACATTGCGACCGACGGGGCGAGCAATCATTGACGAATAACCACCGAATGCACCCCATGACAAGGTTGGTGTATCGGAGACAACCGCGGTCTGGCGGCCGTCGTGCACGGTTAAACGAGTCGACATCACACTCTCTCCGCCAGGGACTTGAGCCACAGTGCGTCCGCCACCGCCGTAATAGAAGTCCAAGATCGCATCCCAATTAAGAGGAGATTGCCCGGGCCATCCGGTGGCCCACGCGTAAGCGCCGTATTGGCTCATTCCTCGTCCGTGGCCGTTTCCGTGTCCACGAATGACGATGCCAGCCGGCGGCAGTGACTCTGCAGATGCTCGATCAGGGGTTTCAAGAGCTGAAGGAACAACGAGCATGGTTGCACACACAACGAACGACATCACAATCGCACGAATCTTGCGTGGCACAAACATGGCTACAACGCTAGATGTTTTCAACCTCTAAGTGGCGTCGCTCTATCGTGTCTCGCTCTTGTATACCAACACCTATTAATACAAGGGCCATTCCAACAAGATCAACCGATGTTGGAGTTTGGTCGAGAAACAGAAAACCAAAGATTGCAGCACACACGGGAAGAAGTGCCAAGAGTACGGAAAAACGTCGCACGGGAATCCTGCGCAACGTCGATTGATCGATTCCATATCCAATTGCGTTCGATAAAACTCCCACCAACACGGCAGCAAAAAATATGTCGATATGTGAAAAAGCAACACCAGCGTCTGATGAGGCAAATGGTGTGATGACAAGACCGCCGATGATGAGTCCCACTCCAAGGCCGGCAATGCCGCGATCTGCCATGGCCACGCGAGAGCCGATCACGATGTAGCCCGCCCACATCACCGATGCCAGCAGAATAAAGACAAGCCCAAGTGGCTCGTTGCCAATTTCGACACCACCAAGAACGACGACGCCAACAGCAGCACATAACAACGCGACGGTGTTGCGTGATGTTCGTGTCCGTAATGCAGCAACCGCAATTGGTCCGATGAATTCAATCGTGACGCCTTTGCCCAGTGGTAGCCGGTCGATGGCCAAATAAAAAAACAGATTCATTAACGACGTCGACACGCCGAAAGCCGCCGCGGCGACAAAATCTTGACGAGTCCAGCGCGGTGTGAAATGACGCCACGACAATGCCGTGATGATGATGCCGGCACTGAGAACGCGAAGCCATGCAACAGTGGCAGGGGAGAGTTCGTCAAATAGACCAACAGCAATGACTGCGCCGGTGTATTGGGCGGCAGCCGATAAGACAAAAAACAACTCCGGTGGAGCAACGTCAAAAATTTTGTCGGCTGACACCTTCTGGCGAAGGGTCACGAAAGCCTCAATTTCTTAGTTGAACAAATCAGGATCTGTGCGGCAGATTTCCTGCCACAGTGGCTGAAAGTGCATCCAGCCGCTGATGGGGTTACCTGCATTCTCGCGTGTGTAGACAGCGCTTTCGTGCGGAATCATCTTCGGAGTTCCTGCAGCCATTGCAGCAAGTTGAGCTTGTGCGCATCGTTCGAAACAGACATACCAGAACACTGCTTCATCAATGGTGGAGCCCACGGTGAAGTGGCCATGGTTTTGATGGATCGCTGCGCGATTGTTTCCGAACGCTTCAGCAAAATCGCGGCCTGCGGATTCTTCGAACACTACGGCGCCGCCATGTTCGCTAATCACCGTGTTGCATTCATAAAAGGCACACGCATCTTGGGTGATGGGGTCAAGAGGAATTCCCAACGCACTAAAAGCTTTGCCGTAGACAGAGTGTGCGTGTGCTGCTGCAACAACATCGGGACGCGCGGCGTGTACGGCAGCATGCAGAACATAGGCGGCACGATTCACGCTGTGCTTGCCGATGACGACTTCTCCGTGGTGGTTCACCAGCAACAAATCAGACACGGTCATATGACGAAATGACAGTCCGAGTGGGTTCACCCAGAAGTGGTCGGGGAATTCAGGATCACGCACGGTGATGTGTCCAGCGACACCTTCACCGAAACCAAATCGGCCAAAGATACGCAGTGCGCCTGCCAGTTTTTGCTTCCGACGCAGTCGCTCTTCAGCCATCGTGGGCTTTGGAGCAAGTTCTTCCATGTACAACGTGGTGACATCTTTGGGAGTCAAAGGGATGCCGTCAATTGTGGATGGATTGGTCACGGGTGCGTCTGGCGTGATGGTCATGTCTTCACAATAGGACAGAATGGCCAGTATGGGAATCAGTGAAATTCGTCCAGCACACATGGCGTCGCCAGCGGCCAAATATGCCCACGCGGTCAAGGTCGAGGGCGCACAAAGCCTTGTTTTCACCTCGGGCGTGGTGCCGACAATGCCTGATGGCACCGTGCCGGCCTCCATTGAGGGTCAAGCACGCGTGGTCTGGGCAAATTTGCTGGAAATCCTTCGATCTGTGGGCTTGTCGGTGACGCACATTGCCAGCGTGACGACATATGTGGTGGCGTCGCCTCAATTGGCCGATGACCTCGCTCGCGTGATGGCGGTGCGCGATGAAGTGATGGCGGGCCATTTGGCGGCCAGCACGTTGGTGACCGTGCCAGCTCTCGCACGACCAGAATGGCTGATGGAAATCAGCCTGGTTGCGGCCTCGTAGCGAGGCAGACCCCGGAAAGGTCGCGAAATCCTCTCCATTAGGGGCGATTGGCTCTGCGCTCGTACCATTGACACCTATGGCAGACGACGCAAAGCGGACCGATTCAGGTATCGAAATAGCCCCCTTGTATTCAGAGGCTGATTTAGCCAACTGGAGTGCATCAGAAAAATTAGGTGCACCGGGCGTGGCGCCCTACACCCGTGGTGTCTATCCCACGATGTACCGCGGAAAATTGTGGACCATGCGCCAATACGCAGGCTTCGGTACCGCCGAGTCGACCAACGAGCGTTTCAAGTTCTTGCTTCAGGCTGGCCAAACAGGTTTGTCATGCGCATTCGACCTTCCCACACAAATGGGATACGACTCTGACCACCCACGCGCTGAAGGCGAAGTGGGCAAGGTGGGAGTGGCAATTAGTTCTCTCGACGACATGCGTCTGTTGTTGAAGGACTTGCCGCTCGACAAAGTGTCGACCTCGATGACGATTAACTCGACCGCTGCAATTTTGTTGCTGATGTATGAATTGGTCGCTGAAGAACAAGGAGTCCCAGCGAACGCCATTAGCGGCACGATTCAAAATGACTTGCTGAAGGAATACATTGCGCGCGGAACATACGTGTATCCGCCACGACCATCGATGCGCATCATTACCGACATTTTTGATTACTGCTCGAAAAATGTTCCCAAGTGGAACACGATTTCAATCTCTGGGTATCACATTCGAGAAGCGGGAAGTACTGCAGTACAAGAAATCGCATTCACACTCGCTAACGCCATCGCCTATGTTCAAGCAGCCGTTGATGCGGGATTGGACGTGGATGATTTCGCACCACGTTTGTCGTTCTTCTGGAACGGTCACAACAACTTCTTTGAAGAGGTCGCAAAATTCCGCGCAAGCCGACGCATGTGGCACAAAATCATGACTGAACGCTTCGGCGCCAAGAAAGAGAGCAGCAAGTTACTCCGCTTCCACACTCAAACCGGAGGCAGCACTCTCACCGCACAACAGCCTTTGAATAACGTCGTACGAGTTGCGGTGCAGTCTCTCGCTGCTGTTTTGGGCGGAACGCAAAGTTTGCACACCAACGGATATGACGAGGCGCTTGGTCTTCCCACAGAAGAAGCAGCGCGGATTGCGCTCCGTACCCAGCAAATTATTGGATACGAAAGTGGCGTGGCAGACACCCCCGACCCGCTTGCTGGTTCGTATTTCGTGGAATCACTCACCGATGAGGTGGAGCGATTGGCGTGGGAGTACATCGAAAAGATTGATGCGATGGGCGGAGCGGTAGATGCCATTGAAGCCGGATTCCAGATGGACGAAATTGAACAAAGTGCTTATGAATACACCAAGTCAATTGACGACGATGAGCGCACCATCGTGGGCGTCAATAAGTTCACGGTGGACAACGAACCAGAGCCGAATGTTTTCCCAATCGACCCCAGTTTGGCCAAAGGTCAACTTGCGCGCTTGAAGGCGTTCAAAGAAAATCGCAATCATGAAGCGGTGCAAGCAGCATTGCAGAACGTGCGGAATGCTGCTCGTGGTACCGAGAACTTGCTACTTCCAATGAAAGAGGCATTGCGTGCCCATGCCACTTTGGGAGAAGTCAGTGACGCATTGCGTGACGTGTTCGGCACCTATCAGCCAGGTCGCTAAACCGTTAACGCAGCCACTTCACCACTGGTTCGGGACGTTCGCGCGCGACAGGTTCGCGAGTGCCCCAGCCCAAATAAATGATCCCGATGACTTGGTCAGTCGGGTCAAAACCACAAAAGCGTGTCATCGTGTGCTGTGTTCCTTTAGCCGGCGTGCTCCACAACGCGGTCATCCCGAGCGATTCAATGAGTAGCAACATGTTCTGAATACCCGCTGCAACCGCGAATGTGTTTTCAGTGGTTTCTAACTCTGATGCGCCCTGTGCTGAGGCGACAACCATGACAACAGGTGCACGGAGATATTTGGTGCGTGTTTTTTCGATCTTTGCTGCGTCGTCGCCGTTGTTCTGCATCGTGTCTGCTACGGCTTCGCCAAATGCCGCCCGAGCATTGTCTTGGAGAACTGCGATACGTAAGGGACGTGTCTTGCGATGGTTGGGGGCTGCTTGTGCGGCGTGTGTCAAGCGAACAATGATCTCTTCATCAACGGGTGCGCCTCGATCGATTGTCATCGCGCTGATGCGCGAATGAATGATGCGTTCGATTTCTGATGCGGACATGAACTAATTCTTGTGCAAATCAGCGTTTAAGCCACCCCAGGAACCCGTACGAGAGATGACTTCGACTGCTCCAGTGAGTGAATTGCGTCGATACAGCAACCCCGATTGGCCAGACAACTGCTTTGCTTTCACAGGGTTTCCTGCAGGGTCAATCACCACTGTTCCTGCAGTGACATAGAGACCAGCTTCAACGATGCAATCATCGCCAAGGCTGATACCTAGGCCTGCATTGGCTCCCAATAAACACCGCTCTCCAATGGAGACCATCTCTTTTCCACCGCCAGACAGGGTTCCCATAATCGAGGCACCGCCACCAATGTCTGAGCCGTCTCCGACGATGACACCTTGAGAGATACGTCCTTCGACCATCGATGCACCCAAGGTGCCAGCGTTGAAATTGCAGAAACCTTCGTGCATCACGGTGGTGCCTTCGGATAGATATGCCCCGAGGCGCACACGGCTTGCGTCTGCGATACGGACTCCAGAGGGAATGACATAGTCGGTCATGCGTGGGAATTTGTCGACGCCATGAACAACGAGGTGTTCTCCTTGCTGTGCAAAATTCCAGGTGACCGATTCGATCGCAGAAAGAGCAACAGGTCCACGTGACGTCCACGCCACGTTTTGCAGTGTTCCGAACATGCCATCGAGATTGATCGTGCGCGGCTTGACGAAGCGATGCGACAACAAGTTCAATCTCAAATACGCATCTTCTGCGCTCGTGGGCGCACTGGCAAGGTCAATAGTGAGTGCAACGGGACGCAATGCCACGCCACGAAGAGGATCCGTATCGCGAGTGGGGGTGTGTGAGGGGGGATCGTGTGGCATCTCTCCCAATCCCAAGGCTCGAAAACGAACCTCCAAAGTTGCGCCGTCGGTGTCGAGAGTGGCGATACCCACTCCCCATGCTGTTGTTGACATTTACAAGACCTCCGGTCGAAGAGTGGGGAACAAAATCACATCACGAATTGAATGAGCCCCGCCAATCAACATGACGAGACGATCTATTCCGATTCCAAGTCCGCCAGTGGGCGGCATTCCATATTCGAGCGCACGCAAGTAGTCCTCATCGACCGTTCCCGCTTCAGCATTGCCTGCTTCTTTTTGTGCTTGCTCTTCTTCGAATCGCAGACGTTGCTCCATCGGGTCATTTAATTCCGAATAGGCATTTGCCAACTCGCGTCCACCCACGAACAGCTCGAATCGTTCTGTCAGATACGGATCGTTTCTATCGACGCGAGCAAGTGGGCTGATTTCAACGGGGTGTCCCGTCACAAATGTGGGCGCACGGAGTGCATCTTCACAGGTGGCTTCGAAGAGCTCTTCAATAATTTTTCCTGGTCCATGGTGAGCCTCAACGCGCACACCGTGTTTTGCGGCTAACGCGGCGAGGTCGTCGCGAGGTTGCGAAGGGTGAACGGTTACCCCTGTTGCTTCGGCGACAAGGTCAATCATGCGTACCCGTCGCCACGGTTGAGCGAGATCGACCTGTTCATTATCGATTGTGACGACACTTGACCCGGTTGCATCGACAGCGGCTCGAGTAATTAACAACTCGGTGAGATTCATGATGTCGGTGTAGTCAGCGAAGGCTTGATACAGCTCCATCATCGTGAACTCAGGGTTGTGTCGCGTTGAAATTCCTTCATTGCGAAACACGCGACCAATTTCGTAGACGCGTTCCATACCGCCGACTATCAGTCGCTTTAGATGTAACTCGAGTGCGATGCGCAGGTACAACTGCATGTCGAGCGCATTGTGGTGTGTCATAAACGGTCGAGCGTGTGCGCCACCAGCTTCGACATGCAATACCGGGGTTTCCACTTCGATGAAGCCTTCGTTGTGCAGTGTGCGACGGAAACTAGCGATGACGGCATGGCGCACCTCGAACATGCGCCGCGATTCTTCGTTTCCGATGAGGTCGGCATAACGCTGGCGGTATCGGGTGTCGGTGTCGGTGAGGCCGTGCCACTTGTCAGGCATGGGTCGAATTGCTTTTGCGAGCAGTTGCAGTGCAGAGACTTTGATCGAGAGTTCGCCTTTTCGTGTTGACATCACAACACCCGACACGCCCACCCAGTCACCAAGGTCGAGAGCGGCAATCGCCTCGAAAAGTTCATCACCCACAACGGCGCGAGAGATGAAAAGTTGCACTGACGCGGTGCGATCTTGCAAGGTCGCAAAAATCAATTTTCCTTGGTCGCGCTTCAACATGATGCGACCGGCGACGTCAACGTGGTGATCCGTTTCGGTTCCCGGTTCAAGCGATTCGTGTTGCTCACGAATCTCTCCCAGGCTGTGGCTGCGATCGAATCGATACGGGTAAGGGTTCTGTCCCGCCTCACGCATTGCCGCTATGTCAGCCAAGCGCCGCGCTTTTTCCAGTTCGAGGCCACTTCCCGCGTGTTCTTGGTTGTCTTCGCTCACAGACCTTCTACGGTAGTTGCCACAGCGCTGAAACAGGGAAGTCATTGCGCGTACCGAGCGAAGTGGTGTTCCCATCGTCAACTGGCGGTCGCCGATAGCCTCACAATTTGTGAATATCAATAAGCGTCTGGTCGTAATCGGGGGTGGCCCCGCCGGACATGCGGCGGCCAGTCTGGCAGCCCGTAAAGGGGTCACTGTCACCATTGTCGAGCGTGAAATTCTCGGTGGTGCGGCACACCTTCTGGATTGTGTGCCGTCAAAGACGATGATCGCCACAGGAAGTGCTGTCAGCTTCACCGAAGGTCTCAGCGGAATGGGACTGGAAAACCGAGATGCAGAAGTCGATGTTGACGCGTTGACCAATCGCATTGAGGGCATCAAGAACAAATTGTCTGGTGATGTCGAGGCGTTACTGGAGAGCCAAGGTGTGCGCATTCTGCGCGGTACGGCATCGTTGGTTGATGCTCATCACGTACGTGTGGTGTGTGCAGATGGGTCAGAAGAAATTCTTGACACCGACGACATCTTGATTTCGACGGGAAGTCGTCCTCGAATTCCCGACTTTGTGCAACCCGACGGTGATCGCATTTTGACGACACGCGATTGTTATCCGCCTCGAATTTTTCCTGAGAGCGTCACAATCATTGGCTCTGGCGTCACCGGTGTTGAATTTGCGCACATGTTTGAATCTTTCGGATCCAAAGTGACGTTGGTTGTCAGTCGACAGCAAGTGTTGCCCGGTAAAGACCCCGAGGTTGCAGCGGTGTTGGAAGACACCTTCTTGGCTCGTGGGGTTCGTTTGTTTAAAGGTGCGCGCGCAGTCGCGATCGAGCGCACAGAATCTGGTGTTCGCGTCGTCTGTGATGACGGACGTGTCTCTGAGACGACACACGCCGTGCTTGCGATTGGTTCACTTCCAAACACCGAAAACCTTGGTTTGGAACATGTGGGTGTTGAAACCGATGGTGGCTACATCGTGATTAACTGTCATTGTCAAAGCAGTGTCGAAAATATTTATGCAGCAGGTGACGTCAGCGGAAAACTTCCGTTGTCGTCGGTTGCGTCAATGCAAGGGCGAAAAGTGGCCGAACAAGTGGTGGGTGGACCCAAGGGGCCTCATCGACATCTCGATTACGACAAAGCAGCATCAGCAATTTTCACTGAGCCAGAAATTGCTGACGTGGGTTTGGCAGAAGCGGAAGCATTCGCGTCTGGTCGCAAGATTCGTGTTACAAAGGTTCCGTTTGCGTCAACGGCAAAAGCTCTCATCAACAACGACTCTCGCGGTTTCGTCAAGATCATCAGTGATCCTGCCACTGGTGAAGTACTTGGTGGATCAATAGTTGGTCGTCATGCGGCCGAATTGATCAGTGTGATTGCACTTGCCGTGACGGCGAATCTGAAAGTCACAGACATCGAAGAATCACTTCTCGTGCACCCAGCACTCGCTGAAGCACTGTCTGAAGCAGCCGACTAGACGTTCGTCGTTGTTATTCGATGACAACGACAATGTCGCCGGCACCCACGGTGTCGCCGGGGGAGACATTGATTGCCTTCACCGTTCCGCTCTTGTCGGCTTCAATCTGGTTTTCCATTTTCATGGCTTCTAGCACCACGACACTTTGACCAGCTTCAACGCTTTGACCGACTTCAACGAGCACCTTGACGATGGTGCCTTGCATTGGCACGGTGACTTGGCCGTTGCCGCCACCACCTGCTCCACCCGCCGCTGACGCAGAGCGTGCAGCTTTCTTCTTTGCAGGTGCACTTGCTGCAACACCAGCAGACTCGGGCACCCACAACTTCACGTCGAAACGACGTCCATTGACTTCGACAGTGGTCTGTCGTTGCACAAGCGGAGTGGAGTCATCAGTTGCTGGAGCACCGGCAGGGGTTGCGCCGATGTGTGACAAATCGAGAACTTCTTCGACCCACTTCGTTGAATGAGTGACAGCGGCGAAGTCTGGATGTTCCAGAATTGCGATGTCGGCCGGAATTGTTGTGGCGACTCCTTCAACAACCATTTCTTTCAAACAACGCAACGTTCGTGCGATTGCAGTCGGGCGATCTTTGCCCCACACAATCAACTTGCCAACCAAGTTGTCGTAGTACTGGCTGATTTCATCGCCAGATTCGTATCCGCCATCAAAGCGCACACCGAATCCATCTGGTGCAACCAATTTTGTGATGGGTCCAGGTGAGGGCAAGAACTTGCCGCCAGCGGGATTTTCTGCATTGATACGAATTTCAATAGCGGCACCGCTTTGACGCGCACGCACTTCTTCTTGAGTCATTGGCAAGGTCTCGCCAGCGGCAACGCGAATTTGCCATTCGACCAGATCGATGCCAGTGATGACTTCGGTGACGGGGTGTTCCACTTGCAAGCGGGTGTTCATCTCCAAGAAGAAGAAGTCGCCGTCTTGATAAATGAATTCCACTGTTCCCGCGTTGTAGTAACCAACAGCTCGTGCCGCTTTGACTGCGGCTGCACCCATTGCTTCTTCAACACCGTCAGGCAAACCAGGTGCAGGTGCTTCTTCAATCAGTTTTTGGTGACGACGTTGTGCGGAACAGTCGCGAGTGGAGACCCATACGACATTGCCGTGTTTGTCGCCAACCAACTGCACTTCGATGTGTCGTGGCCAGGTGAGGTAGCGCTCTACATAAATTTCATCGCGTCCAAAGAAGTTCTTCGCCTCGCGCTGTGCAGAGTCCATCGCATCTTGAACTTCTGCAGCTGAATGCACCACTTTCATTCCGCGTCCACCGCCGCCGTAGGCAGCTTTGATTGCGATCGGCCATCCGAATTCGTTTCCAAAGTCGGTGATCTCTTTCGCCGACGTCACAAATTCTGTTGTGCCAGGAACAATCGGTGCGCCGCCTCGAAGTGCTGCTTTACGGCTCGATACCTTGTCGCCCATTTCATCGATGGCTGCCGGTGGTGGCCCGATGAATTCGACGCCCATTTCGGTGATGGCTCGCGCGAAGTCTGCGTTCTCGCTGAAGAAGCCGTAGCCAGGGTGCACCGCGTCAGCTCCGCTGTCCTTGATTGCCTTCAGAATCGCTTCGGTATTGATGTAACTCTCGGCTGCTGTTTGTCCGCCTAAGGCGTATGCCTCATCGGCCAGACGGACGTGGAGGGCGTTACGGTCGAGTTCGGAATAGACCGCGACAGTGGCGATCCCCATCTCTCGAGCGGCACGGATAACGCGGACGGCAATTTCGCCGCGGTTGGCAATCAGGATTTTTTTCAGCACAGGTGTCAATATTGCCTTGATGAGAGACAAAAACACGAACCAATCTGAAAACTGGCATATTCGGCGGATTCCAGAGACCGGAAGCACCAACGCCGATTTGTTGGCTGAAGGGGCAAATGGGGCCCCAGATCGCAGTGTTTTACGTGCTGACTTCCAATCTGCGGGCAGAGGGCGCCTCGATCGCTCATGGGAGGCTCCTGCTGGCGCGAATTTACTGGTGTCGATTTTGCTGCGAGATGTGCCTGAACAAATGCACGTTCTCACGCAGGCTGTGGCATTGGCGGCTGCCACGGTGGCACGCGACGTGTGTGGAGTGGACGTGGTGATGAAATGGCCAAACGATTTGTTGGTGGGTCAGGAAAAAGTGGCGGGAATCTTGGCTCAAGCAGCCCCCACATCGCCCGACGGAGTGACTCCATTTGTTGTCGTCGGACTCGGGTTGAACATTGGTTGGGCACCACCAGGTGCGACGTCGTTATCGGCAAGTGGATGGACACACACTGTCACACCGGATGAATTTTTGTTGTTGATGTTGCCAATCCTCGATGGATTGCTCGCATTGTCTGTTGAAGATTTGCATCAGCGATATGTGAACCAATTAGGAACATTGGGTGTGCGAGTTCGTGCAGAGATGCCACACGACCAAGAAATTGTGGGTCGTGCAATTTCTGTTGAACAGGACGGTCGTTTAGTTGTACTTGATGATTGTGGTCACACTCATCGAATTGATACAGCAGATGTGGTGCACCTTCGATCAGTCGATGACTGACTACCGTGGTAGGCGTGTTTGCTGACCGAAACATTTCGCGTGTCACCGGTGCGCCGCGGTGGATGTGGATTGTTGCTGTGGCACTCGTGGTTTCGTTGGCAGGAGCATTAGGAATCGTGCAAGCAGCCAATGGGCAGTTGGACAAGATCGCGCGAAATGTGATTGTGGCTGAGGCCTTGTCGCCGCCGTCTGAAGAAGTCGAAAATGTCTTGCTGGTTGGGTCGGACTCTCGCGCGGGTGCAGATCCTAACGATGCCGATTATTTGTCGACAGGCTCTGAAGAAGCAACACCGGGGATGCGTGCAGACACACTGATCGTTGCACGTATTGATCGTCGCAGTGGAGAAATTTCGCTGATGTCAATTCCACGAGACCTGCGCGTCAAGATCGGAAATTCAGAACGATTTGCGAAAGTTAATGCGACGTACAGTGAAGGCGCTCAAATTTTGGTGCGGACAATTCAACGAGCACTGAACATTCCCATTCACCATTACGTCGAAATTAATTTCCAAGGCTTCAAGGCAATCGTTGATGCAATTGGGGGAGTGAATGTCTGTGTTGAACATCCATCACGTGACAAAGCGACAGGATTTTTCATCGGCCGCGCAGGATGCAAGTTGCTCGATGGTCCAGATGCACTGTCGTATGCACGTTCTCGATACTTTGAGGAAAAGATTGACGGCAATTGGGTGATGGATCGCACCGGCGATACTGGTCGCGGAGAGCGCCAACGCGCTTTCATCACCACGTTGGCTAAACAGGCGGCTCAATATTTGGCGGAGAACCCCATGCAGACACATCGCGTGATTGACGCTGCAACATCTGCCATGACTGTGAACAGCGAATTTGACGTGTTGAAGATGGGGCAGAAGATGCGCGCATTGGCGGATTCTGAGACGATGTCGTATGCACTTCCTGTCGACTCAGAGATGGTGAACGACGTCTTCACGTTTCGACTTGCACGCGAATCAACCTCATTGCTCGCGTACTTTGCAGGACTGGGCCCCAAGCCGGAACAGCCGTAAAGAAAAATTGTTATTGCTGACGCGCGTTTGATTGGCGACGAATTTTCGCGGCGAAACTTTCTGCATCGACTGCTTCTCCAACGCGATTGCCTTGGAGAAGGTCACATCCCAATACTTTGAGGCGTTGGATGTGGTCTTCGGTCGTCACCCATTCGGCACACACTGTCAAATTCAGTGAATGCGCCAATTGAATGAGCGAACGCACCATCGGGTCGTCGCCACCGTCTGTGCGGCCGACATCGCGCACCAAGGTGCCGTCCAGTTTCAAGATGTCGGCGGGGAATGTGCGCAGTGAGGCAAGAGATGAATATCCCGATCCAAAATCGTCGACTGCGATCTTGACTCCTTGACGCTTGAGTGCATTGACGGTGCGCAAGACAGATGGATTGTTCTCAACCAAATTCGATTCAGATGTCTCCAGCACTAATTGGCTGGGCTCAATGTTGTGGGTGCGCAGAATTGTCATCGTACGATCGACGAATGTGATGTCAGAGAGTTGGCGTCGCGATGCATTGACATGCAGTGCCGTCGTTGTCTCGACCAGACCTTGTTGCACCCATCCCGACACCGTCGCTGCACCTTGTTCGAGAACCCAATCGCCGATCGGTGCGATGAGTCCCGATTCATCTGCGAGTTCTAAGAATGCGCCCGGTGCGAGAAGTCCGCGCGTTGGGTGGTTCCATCGCAACAATGCTTCAGCGGCAACGATGCGACCGGTGTGCGCTGATTCGATTGGCTGATACACAACACTGAATTGGTTGGCGGCCAAGGCTTGTTCTAATTCCGATGACAAGGTGTGTCGGTCTTGTGCGGCACGCCGCATTTCTTCGCTGTACAGCTCACTTCGTCCACGGCCACGCTGTTTTGCTTTGTACATCGCAGTGTCTGCTGATCGCAGCAATGTGACTGCAGCGTCTGCAGCAGATTGTGATGTCATCAAATCCGGAGTCGACATCGCTACTCCGATGCTTGCGCCCGCTTCAATTTCCACTCCTTGCAGCACCAAGGGCCCGGTGATTGCGGTTCGAATGCGTTCGGCAACGTCGATTGCGACGTGTTCATCCAAAAGGCCTTCGCACAAAACAACAAATTCATCGCCACTGATTCGTGCGACAAGATCGCTCGGGCGAGTAGCGGCGGCAAGTCTGCGCGCAATAGTCACAATCAGTTGATCGCCCACGGCATGACCGATGGTGTCATTGACGTGCTTTAACTTGTCGAGGTCGATGAACAACACGCCGACAGATGCATGGGTGGTTCTGCTTCGCTCGAGGGCTTCGGTTGTTTTGCGCAAGAACAAAACTCTGTTGGGTAACCCGGTCAGTGCATCGTGAGTTGCTTGGCGCGCAAGTTCGGCTTGGGCCTGACGTTGTTCGGTGATATCGCGGCTGATTGTTGCCCAGTGTTGAATACTGCCGTCTGCATTGCGCACCACCTGGACAACTACATGGAGCACGCGAGCCAATCCATCTGGCGAACGAAATCCGATTTCGCCATCCCATCTATTCGGTGAACCCGTTGGTGCAGCCGGGTCGAGAAGAAGGCGGGGGAGTTGATCGCGCACCGCCTGCATAAACGTGCGGGATGCGACATCATCGCGAGTGGAAGGGTGAGCGACACCAATCAGCGAATGAGCAGTGTCGTTAGAAAAAACAACATCGCCCACTCGGTTAAAAACAACCACTGCATCACCAGAGACGTCAAGGAGTGCGACGAGTTGTTCTGAGAGCTGACGTTGGTCAGTCGATGATGTGACATCGAGTGCGGTGCCGAGATAACCCGTTAACACGCCATCGACGAGGGTGGGTTGAATTGTGACCGCAATCCATGCTGATTCGCCCGTGGGTAGTCCGATGCGAAACTCAATGCGAAAAGGTTCGTGTGGAGACTCGCGTTGTGCCCATTGTTTTTCACACTCAGTACGTTCGTGCGGTAGCGCATTTGCCCATGGTGCGATTCCCGGTGCGACAGGTCCGCCAGCGAGAACAAGAGAACGGAATGCATCATTTGCAGACACCACGCGGCAATTGAGATCTGTTTCAAAGACACCAATAGGCAAGGAGGCAAGTGATGCGTCGATATCTCTATTCTCACAGATTGAACGCCCAGTGCGGTGGAATGACCCCTCTGTGTGGCGAATTATTTTTTACCGACGTTGGTAGGAAAACCGCGTTGTCACAATCTCGAGTGCGTCGTTATCGAGTGCAACTGCAACATCGATTGCGGGAGATCCTTGGGGCAGTTCAATGGGAAATTGCTGGGCGTACACGGACAATTCAAACTCCTGAGATTCTTCGACGTTCGGACACGGAGGCTGGTAACCGAGCGTGCCGCCAGAGTTGACTGCAGAGATCGCCCCTTCAGGTGCGAGGCCTTCCACCAAGTTGCGCGTCTGAGAGGGGATATCGGCCATTGCCCACAGAATCGTCTCTGGTTCGTCGGCCACAGCTAGCACCACCCCGTAGGCCCGAGTCATCTCGGGACCTGGTGTCCACACCAACGGTGGAGACACTCCCTCGCCATCACAGGTGTAGCGCACGTTGACTTCAGCACCGTCTTCCCATGGTGCGGTCAAGGTCCACCCACTGTCGGTGGCCTGAGTGTTGGGTGTTGACCCAATGGTGGCGACGTCGGTGGTGAGCGGTCTTTGCATTTGGCGTCCATCGTCTGTGGAACATGCCGCAGTGACCACAGCAAGCACCGCAAGTGCAGTCAATGTGCGTGTGGGCAAGTGCATCATTGGTCACACTCTATGCACAGACATCGTTGTTGCATCGGCGCGTCTCACTAACCTGTCAGACAATGTCTGAACAAGTTTCTCGAACCGGTGAGCCGTTGTGTTTGATGACGGTGCATGCTCACCCCGATGACGAGGCCTCTAAAGGTGCTCCCACTGTTGCGCGGTATTTTCGCGAAGGAGTAGCCACCGTATTGGTGTGTTGCACGGGAGGCGAAGAGGGTGATCTTCAGAACCCCGCGCTTCGCGAACCTGGTCAGCCGTTTCACAATGTGACGCCAGAGCGCGAGAGAGAACTACTTGCCGAGATTCGGCCACGCGAACTGAAGAAGTCAACCGACGCAATTGGGTTTACTGCAGTGCACATGTTGGGCTATCGCGACTCGGGAATGGCGGGCGAAGAGTCAAACAACAATCCCGATTGCTTCAACATGGCAGACATTGATGAAGCGACAGGTCGCCTCGTGAAGTTAATTCGTCAACATCGCCCGCAAGTGGTGTTGACCTACAACGATGATCAACGCGGGTACCCGCACCCCGACCACCTTCGCGTGCATGACATTTCCGTTTTGGCCTTTGATCGCGCAGGTGACCCTGCGTGGTATCCCGACTTGGGAGAGCCGTGGCAAGTCTCGAAGATGTACTACACCTTGTGGGCTAAACAACGAATTGAAATTGTCAATGCGGCACTTCTCGAAAAATTCGGCGAATCACCATTTGACGAGAACTGGTTAAAGCGCCCATCACAAGATCACCGCATCACCACCAAGTTAGATATCGGCAAGTACCTTCCTGCACGGACACAGTCACTTCTTGCCCATGCAACACAAATTGATCCGTCATCAAAGTGGTGGTTCGGCCTTGATGATGATGAACTTGCCAAGGTGTATCCGTGGGAAGACTGGATTTTGGCCCGTAGCGCGCTCGATCCATTGCCCGAGGGCTATATCGAAGACGATTTGTTTTACGGAATTCGAAAGTAGTTCGAGATGAGTGTTCAGTATCGGGTTGTGTTCAAGAAAAACGACGAAGCGGTGGACGGTCCTGACAATGCGGATGTTGTTGTGCGGATTGATGCGAAAAACGCCTCGATGAATCCAACCACTGCTTTTATGGCTGGCAAATTGAAAGCCGAAGGAAACACGCGCAGTTTGTTTGAAGCGTTGTGGTCCGGTGAGGCGGAAAAAATTATTCGCCAGCTCGCATCGCGTCCCTAAGTGCGCGATATCCAATCAAGATTGCACCACTTTTTTCAATTGCAGATTTCAATTCGTCACTGCGAGTGACGAAGTCGTAATCGTCGATCCATCCTTCAGCATCGGCACCGAGCGCACGCACTTCAGGTGTATCTAGTGCGGGTTGAATATGAATCTCGGTGA